>JAGLEG010000245.1 GCA_023145185.1 Thermoplasmata archaeon | reverse complement strand
CCTTGACGGCTGTGAATTTATCGGAGAGGGCAGGGACAAGGAGAGGTGATGAGGGTCCCAACCAATGATATCTCCCCGCCTGTGGGTGTAAAGTTTACAAGTGAAAAGACCATTAACATGATCGATGGAGATCAGCGGTAAGGCCAATCCAGAGCTCACATTTCTCCTTGAGAGATACCTTTCAGGGTCCATTCAGGACGGAGAAGGCCTCCTGAAGCTGATCGGATCGCATGCGGATGCCGATCTCAAGGGAGGCGATCTCCGGATCGGGGTGCCCATGGGTGGGCTGCAGATAGAGGCCGTTCGGATCGACGGCTTCGGCCCCTACGATGCCGAGACGACTATCGAGGTAAAGGATGGGCTTAACGTGGTCACCGGCCCCAACGGCGTCGGCAAGACCTCCATTATCGCCGCTGTAAGGTGGTGCCTTTTTGGCCTCCCGAACGGGCCTCACAGAGGTCCTGTGGATCACGCCTCACTGCTCAATTGGGGACGGGAGGAGAGGGGGCTTATCGAATACAGCGTTGTGGTGGACCTCCGTTGGGGCGGGTCCAGGTTCAGGGCCGAGAGGAGGTGGAGCGAAGGGTCGATCTACTTCGATGTGCGCGGTGAGGACGGGAAGAAGATCTCCGGCGGGCTTCCAGAAGGTTTGGTCCCAACGACCTTCTCCCTGATGGTGTTCATGGGTGAGGTGGTCATGTTCCTTTCCAGCGGTGACCCTTTCTCCGAGGTCGGCCCCCTCAAGAGGGCAGTGTGGACGTTCACGGGATATGATGGGCTCGAGGAGCTGCTGATGATCATCAGGGATGCGAGGGATCGACTCTACAGGCGGCTTGATGTCAGCGGCCCGGAGGCGGCGGGCCTGGAGGAGAGCATCCAGAGGTCCAGGGGCCGCCTCGACAATATCTCAGAGGATAGGGTGAAGGTCGAACGAGAGCTCCGGACCCTGGAGGTCGAGATGGTCCAGCAGGGAGAGGATTACCGCCGCTCCCTTGATCGGCTCTCCCGCCTTGCCGGATTGGAGGAGCAGGTCAAGAGCAATGCCGTAAAGGCGGCCAGGCTCAATATCGTGCAGGAGCAACTGCAGGAGAGCCTATCGCGGGCGGGGTCCGAGATCCTCAGATCGCGGGCGGAGAAGGCCCTTGAGAACGTGATCGAGGAAAGGGAGGAGAGGACGCGCAGGCGGATCCTGTATGGTTCCTTCGAATCTCAGGCATCGATCGTGAGGGAGATCATCCGGAAGAGGGAGTGTATATGCTCCACGTCCATAGGGACCTCAGGCATGGGCAGGGAGAGGCTGGAGGACCTACTGGAAAAACTCGAGGCGAGTCGGGATGAGGTCTCCGATTTCGGCAGGGAGCTCATCTGGACCTCGGACACCGTTCTTGAACAGGTCAGAGCGATCCTTGCCGCTCCCTCGATCTGCAGGGCGGATATGCGAGAATATATCCGGGATCACAGGGCCTGCAGTGAGGCCTTGAGGTCCATCAGCGGCTCCGGGACGGCCGTGAAGAGGGAGCTGGAGGGATGTATATCATCCATCAGGGAATATGAGAGAACGAAAGCGAGGATCCGCACCCTTCGAGACAGGGAGGGAGATCTCGGAAGGAGAGCAGAGGGGTTGGGGAGGGAACTGGATGGTCAGAGATCGAGGCTGATCGAACTGATGGGGAGCGATATGGGGCGAAAGGGGATCAGGGAGCAGGTCAGGTTCCTTGACGATGCCACATCACAGCTGGATGAGGTGCAGGTGGACCAGCGGGCATCGTTCCTGTCCGAGCTCTGCAGGAAGGCCAACGACATATCCGGCCCTGATGAGATGGGAAAGTACTCAGCGATCGTGATAGATGACGAGACCTACGAGATAGGCAGGGAGCTTTCGGGGGGCGGTAGGACCGTTCCGCTCTCGAGCATGTCGGCGGGGGAGAGGGAGCTGGTGTCCCTTTCTGTACTGTGCGCCTTCCCGGCCATGATCCAGGGCGGCTTCATGTTGGATTCTCCCTTCGCATACATGGACGGGGCCAGGCGTGTCAGGTTCCTCTCATCCCTGGGCTCCCTTTCTAAAAGTGTCTACATCTCGATCGCAGATGGAGTGCTGACCGATGAGGAGTTCGATCTACTGGAAGATACATCCAGGGAGCTGGGTGGGATGCATATCACCAATTTGGGGGGTGGCCCGTAGTGACGATCATGATAAGGGATGAGCTCCTTGAGAAACTGGACCACCTCGTGAACGAGGAGGGTTTCAGGACGAGGGAGGATCTGCTTTCACTTGCCGTATCCATTGGCCTGTTCCTGGACGAGACGGCCGCAGAGGGCCATGTAGGGGATGTATCGATAGAGCTAACCTCACTTCCCAACTGGCCTCTGCTGCAGGTCGTGGTACACGACAGGGACCCGTCCCTCCTCTCGTTCAGGGAGATGGAGTCGTACCTGGAGCCATATATGGATAGGGGCCTTGAGACGATCCAGGAAAGGGTGGGATCAAGAAGAGGGCCTGATGCCCTGTCCGCTCTGGCCGAGCTGCTGCCCCCATAGTAATCAACCCAAATATTTTTCTAATGGTGGCCTGATAGCCAGATGGTCTGCCCGGTAACGGTAACACCTGAACCCCTGGTCCTTTTCGATCACAAGGGGCGATATCCGGGCTATCATTCAGGGGCGATGCTAATCATGTCAAGATCAAGCCATACAGTCGTACTGTGCGTTCTTCTCTCCATTGTGATGATCTTCCCAGGTGGTCTTTTGACCCACGCAGGTCCCACGAATGACCAATTCCAGGATGACGGTCAGATCTTCAGCTTATCCTCGGATAAGATGGTCCGATCGCTGTGGGGCGATCTCACGATAGATGAGTTGCTCAGGACCGTGCCGATATATGCTGGGGACGCCGATCCCAGCTTCTGGATCGTACAGTTCGAATGGCCCATGTACTCATCCTACAGGGATTCGCTTGAGGCGCTTGGCTTTGGGGTAGTATCATACATGCCCGATGACTCATACATCGTACACAGGGGGGATGAGGACCCCAGGGAGATATCAAGCATACCTGGTGTGGTGGGGATATCCCCTTTCATCTCGGGGCTGAAGCTCTCACCCGAGACCCATGACCTGCTCTTCAGTGAGTCCCCCGCCGTCGAGATGGGCGGGGCCGATTCCCTTCAGGTCGAGCTATTCCTTCCTGATGGGGAGGTCCGGTGGCACCTTGAGGAGGCGTCCGGCCATCCCGTTGTAGGGTCTGATATCGTCTATACCCTGCAGCTCCCCATACTCGATCCGGAGGGACTGGTATCGATAGATGGTGTCCGGTGGATAGAACCCTCGCCAGTCTACGAACTTCACAATAACGTCTCCCAGGGTGCCATGGGAGTGGAGGATGTGTGGCAGACCTACGGCCTGAACGGGACGGGACAGATAGTTACGATCGCAGATACCGGACTCGACACCGGTGTGGACGATCACAACGTGGACGGCGACATCCACCTCGATTTCGACAACAGGGCGACCCTCGCCAATTGGGCGGGCACATCCCCTGACGACGGCCACAGCCATGGCACTCACGTTACGGGCTCCGTGGCCGGGAACGGCAGAGAGTCCAATGGTACCATCAGGGGCATGGCCTACAATTCATCCATATTCTTCCAGGCGATCATGGCAGATGGAGGCTCGCTCCAGATCCCATCCAACCTCAGCCTTCTTTTCCAGCAGTCCTATGAGAACGGGTCACGCATCCATACCAACAGCTGGGGATCGTCCGCTGCCGGGGCATACACTACCTCTTCACAATGGGTAGACTGGTTCCAGTACTACAACCCTGAGATGTTGATCCTCTTCTCCGCGGGAAACAGCGGATTGGATTGGTATCCCATAGACGGCAAGGTGGATGCAGATTCCATCGGCTCACCAGCCACGGCCAAGAACTGTCTCACGGTGGGGGCGAGCGAGAACTACAGGCTTGACACCGAGTATGATGTTTACGAATGGGGTGATTGGTCCTCTGGGGGTTACTCAAAATATCCGCAGGAACCAATTTATAGCGACAAGATGGCAGACGATATAAACGGAATAGCCGCCTTCTCTTCGAGGGGGCCTACCGATGATGGAAGGATAAAACCCGACGTTGTGGCTCCTGGGACCGAGATCCTCTCCTGCAACTCATCGGTAGTCGGATCGGGAAACGGTTGGGGGCTCTACCAGCATAACGATAAGTATCTGTTCATGGGGGGGACATCGATGTCAACGCCGCTCACCGCGGGAATGGCGGTACTGGTGAGGCAGTATTTCACGGATATCGAGAACCTCTCCTCACCTTCCGGCGCCCTCATCAAGGCCGCGATCATAGGTGGGGCCGTCGATATGACGCCCGGACAGTACAGCGTCTATAATGCCACCACGAAGGAGGTTAACTCCAGGCCCGATTTCGACCAGGGTTGGGGGCGGGTGAACCTCACCACAACCATATCACCGTACGATGGAGGAAGGATATCCTTCATCGATGATAAGGCGGGCATCGAGACCTCCGACAGCGTTGAGCGGTATTTCCGCGTCAACTCGAATGAGGAGGTCCGCCTCACACTGGCCTGGTCCGATTATCCGGCAGCACCATATTCCGCCGTTACCCTGGTCAACGACCTGGACCTCATACTGATATCGCCAAATGGTACGAGATATCACGGGAACGACTTCCTCCACCCTTTCGATAACACCAGGGATGACGTGAACAACGTCGAGGGCATCTCCATCCCGGACCCTGCGATCGGATGGTGGAAGGTGATCGTCAACGGAACGAGCATTCCCATGGGCCCACAGCATTTCGCCCTTGTGATCTCGGGGAACGTATCCGACCCGGTCACCTCCGGGATCAGCCTGGGGCAGAAGTACTACTCCACCGACGGTGACATCATTTCCGTTGAGTTGGTCAACGAGGACCTTATCGGCACCGGCTCCGTTTCCGCAACCATTTCCTCTGACTCGGATACGACAGGAAGGACGATCCGGCTCAATGAGACCTCGATAGAGGGATCGTTCACAGGATATATCATTACGTCCAACGTATCCACCACGAACACTTCCTTTCTCCACGTTGCAAATGACGACACGATAAATGCGTCATACACCTATGTCACCATTCGTTCCGCGTATGCAACGGCCAAAACTCCACAGCGCATATTCATCACAAGGGGGCCCGAGATGTACCAGATGTTCTCCGAATACAGCAATATCTCCATAGCAGGTACAGGGGATGTGGGCGTTGAGGGATACTGGGGCATATCCAACATCTCGATGCCGCTTCTGCCGCTGCTGGATGATGGTAACATCTCCATGGGCGATCTGGCGGCGGATGACGGCAACTACTCGTATAGATGGGTGGTCCCATCGGGCATTACGGGCTCCATGGAGCTTCTGGTCCTGATCGACGACCCGTTCCTGGGGCAGAGGGTATATCCACAGTTCACGCTGGAGTTCAACCACTCTGTCCCCAGGGTCCCGGACGGCCTCGCACTGACGCCAGACCCTGAAGGG
>JAGLEG010000244.1 GCA_023145185.1 Thermoplasmata archaeon | reverse complement strand
CTTCTCCTCCGGTGGGACCTCAGCATGGGGCTGGGCCACATCCTCGACCTCCTTCTCCTCCGGTGAGGCCGTATCCATGTTCTCCAGCCGATCGATGACATCGACAACCCCGCCCACCCGTTTCCTCAGATCCTCAAGGCCGCCGCCAAGTTCATTATCCAGCTCAGCCTGAGCGTTCTTTACCTTTTCCATGAGGTCCTTGAGCATGCTCTCCTCGGAATCGGAGGTTCCCTCCTCCTCAGGGTCGTCCTCGGGGGCCGTCTCCTCACCTGATGACATTGGCTCTCCTCCTTCACCATGGCCCGGATCCCCTATTTGGGCACCTTCCGGTTCTGGAACGGCTTTCCCCTCCGCACATTTGGAGCACACCTCCTCTCCATCTGCTAACTCCACCCCACAATCGGGACAAACGGGTCCGCTCAACTAAATTCACCTCTTAGTTCGATGCCAGGAACTGAACGATAATACAAGGGATTATCGGCTCTCTTCCTAGATAAACGTTGGTTTATATGTAATTTGACCTGATGAGGTGGGTAACGTCCCATCTACTGACCCCTCTCGAACAGGCGATAGAGGTCCTCCTCCGACCCCAGCGTCCTGACCTCCCATAGGATCTTGCCGAGACAACGTCCCTTCTCATAAACTGTCAGGTCCCCATCGCAGGAAAGGGTCAATGCGAGCGTGTTTGAAACGGTGGTTATGTACAGGGCCGCACGATCCCTTGTTCCCCCCCCACGTTTGCTGATCTTGTTGGGGTCTGAGCCGGAGCAACCCCTCTCCCGGCCACCCTTGATGTCGATTACACGCCCCGCGGAGTAAAGGTTTCCCAACCCATCTATGACGATTGCCCCATCCAGTTGAGAGTAGGCCTCCAACGTCCTTCTGTTCTTTGGGTCCATTAAATTTATTCTCTTGTAATAACCCTTGAACGGATTGGCAATGAGCTGATTGGTATTCCTCCTCACACCATCCATATCCCCTATCAAAAATATGGTGCCGACGCTTTTGCCCTCGTAACCCTTGAGCGAAAGACCGATCAATATCTCCAATGCCTTCCTCACGACCTTCGGGTCCCTTCTTGCCCTTTTGTTCATTCTGTCGATAAGTTGGTCAACGCTCCCCCTCATCACTGGAATAAATAACTCCTGTGGGCCAGCGGCATGCGATCTTGAGGTGATCTCACGATCATCTGGCAATTGGGGCTCTCTTGTCCCCCTCTCTTTCTTCGGCCTACCGGACATATCCATCCCTCATGACTTTTTGATGATCATGAAGTTGAAGGGAAGGCCCGCATAACCCCCCAGTTCGCGGGCCTTCCAGAGTATCTCATTTCCTGTTCGAAGCCTCCGCCTCCCCTTCCCCACCTTCTTCTCCATCCACCTCGATATCAATAGGGACAGGGGTCCCGGGCCTCCTGTTCGGAACCGGTCGGAGCTGCTTGATCCGATCCATCGTCTCCAATGGCTTCTTGACCCCTTCTGCCATGTAGTCGATGAACGCCTTGTGGAAGAACTCCTCGGGATCATCTATGACCCCGAGGTCCACAAGGGATCCAACGGCCTCTTTTTCCAGGCGAGTGAGCGTAAGCCTGAGTATGCTTGAACCGCCCTCTTCATTATGTTCCCGAATATAACTGACCACTGCTTTACGGACACATCTACTAACGGTCAGACCCTGTGACTCCGCAACTTCCTGCAGGTCATACAGCTGATCTGGCTCGAGTTTTACTGATATTTTGGTGGTTAATTTCGGCATGGAAAGACCTTTTTTTAGTCAAATCCGTTCTCTGGGAACCTTCCCGGACCCCCGTATGCATCCCGTCCCTACGGCAGACATCGCACTTTCGTACGACAATCCCTCCAATACTTTCGTACATATTTATAGTTTATTCAGAAAAGTCCGCCGAATGTACTCCGTTTATTCAGTCATATTCCAATTATAAAGGTATATTAAAAATATATAGTCCGACAAAAATAGTTGAAAACATGTGGAGATCATGATCGGTCCGACCTTTTTACCGACCTGTCCTCAGTTGGTTGAAGTGTTTACCAGTAGCTGTGTATGAACGGGTGCTGACACAAGCGGTCCGACCCTTCCCCCTCCAGGAGATGGCAAGGGAGAAACTGGCACGAACGGCCGATCATGACCTCTTCAGGAACAGATGATATTTTTGATGTGTATCCTCCATCTCCTGAATGATCCTTTTCGCAAGTATCTTTTCAGGCGGATGATGGATAGTGGACACCCTATCACACAGATCCTCAAAAGAGTCAAAGGGCCTGATCTTCCTCTCTTCGAGTATATTCCACATCGTCTTCTTTCCCAGTCCGGGAAGTAGCTCCAGCATGTGGAGTCTTGTTGTAATGGCCTGAGCATCATTGAAGAAGCGGATGAACCGCTCCATTTCCTTGGTGATGATCTCTTCGACGACATACGGGAGCTCAGCCTGGGCAGCGGCGGTCAGATCGATATAGTTGACCCTTCTCTTCACGTGAAGGATCTTGTCCCTCTGCTCCAGGTCCTTACCGATATAGGCCTTTTCACCTATGTTCAGGATCGCGTTATCGTGCGGGGTCAATTCCAGAAGCTTGAACTCGTAATCCCCCAGACCATAGGCTATGGGCTCTCTCCTGAAGGTCTTCCTGTCCGGATGGCCCTGAGGCAGATAATCGAGTATGTAGGCATAGTCTTCCATTGTTATCCCCCAATTGGATATATTGTGCCCGGCCTCAGATGCGGTATTTGTCGATGACCTTTAAAATCGTAGAGGTCTCCTCTGGCGTGAGTGAAAATCTCTCCTTTGCGAAGATAGGCCTTAGCTCCGTCTCATCCCTGGGCATTATCTCGGCGATCTTGTAGGAGTGGACATTGGTGACCCTCTCGATAGCGCCAAGCTCTTTGACCATCTTCTTGAGATCGGATCCCTTTATCCTGATAAGGTTCTCCACCTGTTCCAGGGTTGCCCTCTTCTCAAAGCTCAGCTCGATCTCCTCGTGGTCAACCTCATCGGGAGACTCCACCATCTGGAAAGATCCTACCATGGTATCATCCGCCTCTGGTCCGGAGTACACCACGGTGGGCTCCTTGAATGATTTCTCCATGATCTTCTTTACCTCCGAGGGGGAGAGCAACTTCTCTTCATCTTCGTTCATCGACATACCTTCTGCTGTATTATCTAATTACAGTATCAAACACAGGGCGATTTGGTGATACATATGATTGATATTAAATACTTTCCGAATTCACCACTTTTGGCCTCTGGTCAGCTACTGCTTGATCTTCTTCAGATGTTCCGGTCGGACGATCAGGTCCTTATGGGACTTGGGCAGATCTATCCTCACCACGTAGGCTCTTCCCTGCTTGCGCGTTATGGTTCCTACCCTTCCGTGATACCTGCGGTGAGGCTGTCCATTCTGACTGGATGAATCTATCACTACGTTCGCCTTCTCGCCCACATCGAATTCGTGGAGATAATTGGTAATGGGAACCATTCCACGATCCCTGGGATGCTTGCGAAAGATCCGCCTTGTGTTCGTCATTATTCCCTTGGACCTTCTTACCATGGGATACACCATCCTGTTTATTCCGTGCGGTCTAGGACCTCTAGAACCGTCAGCGACTCCACCTCTATCTGGAGGTCCAGGATCGAGGCGAGCGACGGTTTGGTCCTACCCTCATCGCCGTGAAGGAGTTCTTTTATATAAAGGCCACCGTCCGCGAGAACCGTAACCTCACCTTTTCCGTCATCGAGGATCCTTGCGTCAACCTCGTGGAGCGACCTCTCACGTATGAGGTCGGCCCTCCGATGGGCCACCCTCTCGGGAGTTCTCTGTTTGATCGGGCTTTCCGCAAGTTGAGAGAGTCCACTTTTAAGTCTCTCTTCATCCACCGTTTCGGAGAAGATAACACGTGCGCAGTACCTCTTTTTGACCTTTCTGGACTTCAGATCGGGTATCTCCTTCCTGTCGGTCCACCTGGGCTCCAACACCTCCACCTTCCCCACCGAACCGGCATTGATCTTTGAGAACAGGTCGTCGATATCAAGGGTTCTGACCTCGGGAGAGGATATCTCCAATATGAACGGCCTTCCGCTTCCAAGGGTCAGTACGTCCACATCCTCCCTCCCCATCCCGTGAAGCTTGTAGTTCTTCCCTTTTGCAGCCTCCATGATCGTCGGACCTATGAGCTGCTCAACGGACGTCTTGTAAAGGCTCCCCTTGCCATCGCATCTCGGGCATCCCTTTCCTCTGCATGTATGGCACGGCCACCTGGTCTGGGGTATGCCCCTTTCGAGCTTCCGATATCTCCCGCCGATGAAAAGAGGCCTTATCTGAACGTCAACCTGCTTGAAGAGGGGATCCACTATAAAGGTGATCTCGGGATTTCCCTTCTCAACCTCGCGATCGGACCAGAGGGCGTCCAGTATCTTTCCCACGTCCCTGTTGACCTCCTCCTTCAATGGCTCGGCGGAGGTTGGGTCCACATCCTTCCATATCAGATTCTCCCTTGATGAGGTCCCCGGGTCGACCCTGCATCCGATAAGGAATGAGGAGAACTCTATCCCGGACGCCTTCTCGATCACCAGTTCGGAAAGCTCGCCCACATGATCGAACAGGTCATGGCATAACCAGCAGCCCTCACCCTCCGTGGAGGGTTCCTCCCAAGGAGGTGATGACATCCCCTCCCCAACCGTATTCCACTCCTGATCATCCTCCGGAACCTCCGGTGGTTCATCGGACACCCCCACGGTCGTGGAGTGGACGGGCAGTTTTCCCATCAGCTGATGGCCTCCCGGACCGGTCCGATCGCTCAGGGCCTCCGCAACCAGAGCCAGGACCACCCTGACGGACCTGCCCCTCTCCTGGTTGGTCAAACGATATCCCGATCTGGCGAAAAGCCTCCCCAGACATCTATCGCAGATTTCCCGTTCCAGAGCCCTGGCTGCCTTGCCGAGCACCACACCACCCAACCCCCCATCCCACTCCTTGTCGACCTGGTCCGAACCATTCATATTCGACCCCATGAACGAACGATATATTAATCCTTAGGTGGGGTCAAACGAAAAAGATCACCAGGAAACCAACCTGCATCCCCATCAGCATGAGGTACATCTGTTTCCAGGCGGGGGAATTCTCAAAATGGAGGTCCTCCCGATCACCATCCCTGATCAGCAGCGTGATCACAAAGAGTGACCATATCAGGTAGATCACACACATGTACAACGATGCAAACGGCAACAGCTCCAGATACCAGTAACCGAACATCAGTAGAAATGGGAGTATGAAAAATGGAGCCGACAGCCATATCGCCTTCTTCTTCCCGTACACAACAGGAAGGGTCCTCATGCCGAACTCACGGTCTCCCTGTATGTCCGTGATATCCTTTGTGGTGGTGGAACCAACGAGGAAAAACGCCATGATGGACCCCACCAGCCATGGTTCCGGCCTGGAGATATCCCCCAGAATGGAATATGCTGCCACTATCCCGAGAAGTCCCCTTGGAAGGGCGATGGAGATGTTGGATATCCACAACCTCTTCTTCAACCTGATGGGGCCCATAGAATAGAGGATCGTATTGAGTATCAATATCGCCACCATGAAAACGAAGATCCTGTTAACCATGGCCGCCCTCCACAGGGAGAACGCGTACAGGAAAACCGATATCCAGAGGCCTTCCCTGGGTGAGATGACCCTGGATGGAATGGGCCTGTAGGATTTGTTCACGGCATCGATCTCCCTGTCGGATACCTGGTTCAGGGCGTTCGAGGCGGCATTCAAGAATACAAGCGACGCGACCCCCGAGATGATGGTATACAGGGGAATATCGTTGAATGTGAAATAGGGGAATGTAGATGTCAAGGCCGGCGCGCTGTAGGAGCTTTCGATGATCATCGCCATCAACACTCCCACGATCCCCCCGATCGCTGGGGCCAGTAGTGTAAATGGCCTTACCAGATCGATGAAGGCCCTGAGCCGCCTGGGGGCGTACTCGGTCTTATCCCACGGGTCCTTCATGAAAACCTTGGCACACAATCAGCATCACTTCAAACGCGGGATGGGGGGTTCCGGACTTAAAGATTACCATCATTGAAGAACCATATTTATCCAACCTGCCATATTGGGGCTTTGATGATATACGAATTTGACAGGTTCCACATCCGATACATGGAAAGGGAAGGGGTCTATCCGGTCCGTGAGGATACCCTCCTGCTCATGGATGCCGTCTTACCGTTTCTGGAAGGAGGTAAGGGTCGTTTTCTCGACATGGGCTGTGGAACGTCGCTCCTTTCGCTGATCGGATCGAAACTGGGATGGGAGGTCACCTCGATAGACAGGGAGCCCGGAGCCCTCTCGCTCCTGAGATCTAACCTGGCGTTGAACTCCCTGGATTCAAGACCATTTCTCTCGGACCTGTTCGACGGCCTGCCCTGGTCCAACAGGGATTACGACCTCATAGCGTTCAATCCTCCTTACCTTTCGGACCTGGGAGGCGGGAGGGAGGAGGTCCCACTTGCCGGAGGTGTACGGGGCTTTGAGATCGCAGCCAGGTTCCTGGTTGGGGCATCGGATCGCATCTCCAGTTCAGGTCGAATACTCATGATCAACGCGTTGGAGTGGGGAGTCAGCTGGGATAGGGAGATCGTGAACGCCCTTTACGAGGTCGAGGATATTGCCAGGAGGGATCCTCCCGGAGAGGACCTGTCTGTCAGATGCTACTTCAGGTCCGATCGCTGAAAAAGAGCACAAATACTCCATAATATATAGTTGGACCTCAATTGCTGATATAATGATGATCCTGAAGCTAGGGGGCTCCATCGTCACCTACAAGGAAGAGGATTCCTTCCTCGATCATTTCTGGGACGAGACGAGAAGGACCTACCGGATCAGGGAGCACGTTATAAGCGAGATCGGAAGGGGCTTGAGATCGTTCAAGGACGATGGGATCGTTATCATCCATGGTGGAGGCACGCACGGGCATCGAACTGTTCTACGCTGGAGGTCTGGCGTGGTCAAGGGACCGGAGGCCAAGATGGCCTGGGAGGTCAAATGGAGGATGGAACAGCTGACTGGAAGGATCCTTTACCTCCTGGGCAGGGAGGGATTACCCGTTATTTCCATATCTCCATCCGACCTTATGGTCTCGAACGGTTGCGAGATCGAGAGGTTCGACCCATCTCCGATCCGGGAATTGATCGAAAGGGGAAATATCCCGGTTCTCCGGGGGGACCTGATACCCGACATCAACGGGGGATGGTCCGTGGTCTCCGGAGACGACCTTATGGTCAGGCTCTCCGACATCGGAGGTAGCGGCCTGATCCAGAAACCAACCAAGTGCATCATGATGATGAGAGAGAACGGATTCTATTCATCCTACAGGACCAGGAAACAGGCCCTGATCAAGTCGATAGATGCTGGCAAGTTCCATACCCACTATACCCGATGGAGTCGAAAAGGTTCCGGCAATCAGGATGTCACCGGGGGGATCAACAGGAAATTGATCTCGTGTCACAGGATCGCGTCTAACGGGATAGATGCCCACATGATTGGGGGGTCGGCGAAGAACCTCACATCCCTTCTTGCCGGCGAGGAGATCGGCACCAGGTTTCCAGCTTTCGAGGGTGACGTCGACTGCCATTTCGGGCTGTGTGTAAAGGAGGGGGGAAAGAGCAAGTGAGCATCAATGAGAGAAAGGACGATCACATCGAAATATGCCTTGACAGAAACGTTTCATCAGATTACAACAGCTGGGATGATATCTTTCTGGTCCACAGGGCTGTTCCCAGGGTGGACCTGGAGGATATCGACCTGACACTGGACCTGCTGGGCAGAAAGATCCAGGCCCCGCTCATCATCTCGGCGATGACGGGGGGAACCCGAAAGGCCATGGAGTTCAACAGGCTCCTTGCCCGCGGGGCGGAGGAGTTCGGCCTGGGCATGGGGGTCGGGTCCCAGAGAAGCGGGCTTGAGAACGAGGGATACCTACCTTCGTACGAGGTGGTAAAGGAGTTCGAGATCCCACTCGTTCTTGGCAATATTGGAGCCCCTCAGCTATCCACGACCATGGGTGAGAAGAGATATGGCCTTGAGGAGCTT
>JAGLEG010000243.1 GCA_023145185.1 Thermoplasmata archaeon | reverse complement strand
AAGGGCCCGATGATCTCATATCAATAGCTGTCGTAACGTGGTCCATCCCTCTGGGGCCTGGGCCGTGCCTCATCGCACTTGATGGGGCGCCCTTTCAGCTCTTTGCCGCTCAGGGCCTCTATGGCCGCTTTACCCTCATCATCGTTTGTCATCTCAACGAACCCGAATCCCTTGGACCTGCCAGTGAACCTGTCCTTGATAACAGTGGTCGACTCTACCGCTCCGAACTCCTCAAATGCCTGGCGCAAATCATCCTCACCCATGTCGTAAGAGAGGTTGCCAATGTATATGTTCATGCTAATCTACTCCTTTGCCAGCTGTATGAAACAAAACTGTCCCCACAGCTACCTTATTCTTTCCCCGAACCCAATATTCGGGATTTAAAGTTATACGTTCATTATATACAAGTGTTTGCTATAATATGACTATAATCTTTGTAGCTCGCCCGGCTGTTCTGGACTTTTCATCACAATTTCACCTATCCTCCACATAAGGGTGGTATCATGCATACCTCACCCTACCGACGCCTGTAGAATGAACCCGACCATGGCACAGGCCATGCCCACCTTGAGCATGGTCTGGGAACGTTGGGGGGAATCTCTGGAGATCGGGATCGAGATCATGAATATGATATTCGCCACAATGATCGTCATGAAGGCCAGCGGATGTATACGTGTGACCAAAGGCAGCGAGAGGCTGAGAAGGATCCCAAGCGTGATGAAAACGTGGCTTATGAAAAGCGTGAACCTCTCGCCTCCGGCCATCACAAGCGTCCTCCTGCTGCCCCGGTCTCCCTCCCGGTCCTGAACGTCCTTCACGAGCTCCCTGCCCACGTTCACCAATGAGGCCATTGCACCTATCAATATGACAAGGGTCGTGATCGAGAAGATGGAGGCTCCGAACAGGAACAGGGTGCCGGTGAGGATGCCTATGTTGACGTTGCCCCAGATCCCACGACACTTGAACCAGGCCTCGTATGTCAGGTCCAGGGAGAGGACGAAGGCGAAAATGGCGAGGGGCTCCCACCTGCCCATAAGGATCGAGGGGACCAGGGTAAGTATAAGTGCGGATACGAGCAGGCCCACGATCATCCACCCGCCCTCCTCGGGAGAGATAGTCCCTTTCACCAGAGGCCTCTCCGGATGCGCAATCCGATCGGTGGAGATGTCACGAAGGTCGTTGAAGACGTTCATGAAGGATACCGTCAGAAATGAGGATAGAGAAAGGAGTGCGACCGCCACAATGTCGATCGTGTTGGGGTCATGGGCCGAAAGGGCCGCTCCCGCGGAGACGGCCACCGCGGCCATGATCCCGTTCACCGGGCGGAACATCCCCACGGCGGATGCGATCTTCCCCATGGTCGGATGAATCCTCATCCCTGTTAAAAAGGTTGGTGCGGGTCATCAGGAGCAGGAGGAGAAGGGCCGAGACCAGAAGGACGCCGATAATGGCCGCACCTATCCATGGGTTCGGCCCATCATCGTCCGCGGGGTCTGTCTCAGGTGGGGCGATCGGAAGATCTATCTTCTTCGGCCCACCACCCCGGTATTCGAGGTAAAGCACGATCTCTTCGGGCATCTCACCTCGAGGTGTCGTGATGACGACCGTCATGTTCAGAGGATAGGGAAGCCTGTCTATTGTGGTGGGGTCGGAGGTCAATGAGATGTTCTTACCGTTCTCCCTCATCGTCAGCCTGACATCCTCAACAATGGAGTTCAGGGGCTCCAATCGGATAGTGAACGTGATGATCGAATTCCCACTGCCGTCGTCCACGACCTGGAGGGGCAGGTCCGGTATCCCGATCACGATGTCAGGGGGAGGGGGGTTGACATAGACCTTCAGAAGCGCCTCCCTCTTGAGGGATGGTCCCGATGCGGTGACCCTGACGATGAAGGGCCCACCCTGGGACGATCCCGTTAACCTCAGGGTCGTGTTGCCCGTGGGCAACAGCGTGTCATCATCGAGGTCCACGGTGAGCTCACTCTCGGGATATGTCATGGTAAGGGCAACCTCCGACCTGTAGCCGTTGATCGATATAGCCCGGATATCTACCGTTGCCACCTCGCCCCCCTGAATGAATATCACATCATCGCTCAGGATCAGTTCGACGTCGGCCAACGTAGCCTCCTGGATCGTCACGGTCAGCGGGATCGCCCTTCGTGTGGATGTGCCCGAGACAGCGGTAATGAAGAAATGATCTACCCCCGGTTCGGCCCAGGAATTTATGCTGAGGGTTCCTCTGATCCCCGTGGGCGTCCCGCAAGGGTCACACAGGGTGTTGTTGAAAGAGAGTCCCATTCCCATCGGAAGCAGATGTGGAGAGATCTCGATGGGGTCCAGAAGCGGTGAGGATGAGTTCACCGCGATATCAAAGGACCTCTGTCTGTCCGCACCTATCTCGAGGTCCAGGCTTCCCGGGGAGATGTCGATCGTGGGTGAGCCGTCATCGATGACGTATGCGAGCTCTGCCGTCCTGATGCCCTCCACATTGTTTGCGGAGATCACTATGATACCTGAATCGCCGTCCACCATCCCGGCTGTGGAGAACGACAACTCCACGAACCCATTCCCGGTAATGGTGGTCGGAGTGAGGGTCCCTTCCGAGGACCCGAGGGTCGTCTGTCCATCAAACCCTCCAGTGTATCTGATCAACACAGGTATCGACACCTCATCCCCTGTACGGATGTTCGTTGAGGCAAAGGGCAGCACGATACTGGCACCGGGCTCATCGCTGTAGATCATGGTGACCTGACCACGTTCGCTGAAACCGAACACCTCGGGCCCGTCATGAGTAGGGTCGATATCGTGTATTCCGGTTCCAAGCATGATCCACTCCTCCCTGTAGACCTCCTTGAACTGGTACGACCCGCTGAACCAGATAATGCCCACCCTCCTGTTGTAGGTCGCAATTGAAAGGGTCATCTCACCGTCCACAAGGGCCCCCACCTCCAGGCCGTACACCGTGGTCCCTTCGCTGTGGATGAGATCCTTCACCCAATTCCCCCCGACCTCGTGGAGCAGGTAGACCGATCCCGAGTGTGTGGATGCAATGACCTCCACCCCCTCGTACCTGGGATCGATATCAGCAACGACCAGGTCTGAGATCTTCTCGTCCCCCATGTCGGCGATATCCCTCGCCCCCCATGTGCCGTTGTCCCGGTACAACATCGTAACCTTCGAGTGAAGCCCTCCGACTATGATCTCATTTCCCTCATGCTCGGAGGATACATCGCTGATAGCGCAGGCATCAAGGGGCAGGTCAGCCGTGTGGATGACCTCGTGGTCCCAGCTTCCCCTGTCACCGGAGATGATGGCAACCCTGCCCGTGTAGCCGACGACCACGACCTCATTGCCGGGATCGTCATTGAGGTCGCCTATGGCTATCTCGTAGAGGTAATTGTCATCTTTCCATATCCTCTCCTCCACCCATTCTCCCCCCTCGTACCAGATGAGGTATGCGGAATAGGCCTCATCGCAGATGGCCATCTCATCCCCCTCCCTCCCACCGATCACAGATCCTGCCGTTATGCTGAAGACCTCCGCTGTCTCATCGCTGTCACCACTCCAATAAGATGTGTGTACGACCTCATGCTCCCAGGAGTTTCCCGACCCCCAGAAGGCCCTGACCTCTCCATTTCTGGAACAGGTTGCCATCTCGTCCCCGCTTCTGTCCGGAATGAGATCTCCGAATGCACCTCTATACAGGGCCCCGTTCTCCTTGTAAAGTTTCAGGCTATCGAACTCAAGGTCATCATCACCTCTCGTCTCCCGGATACCATCCATTTCCCCTGATGATGATCCCACCGCAGAAGGGAGGACAAATAGAATAAAAGCTAGGAAGAGAAGGGAAAGTTGGGTGATCTGGTCAGGTCGGGCCATCGTCATGGGATCGTATTCAAAATCCCGCCATCTGGTATAAGATAATATTGGTTTAACCGACCCGCCCTGGCACAATGGGTCGATGTTGGTACATTTATTATATACACTTCGGGATTAACCAGTTGAAATGAAGATCCTTCACGTTAACAACCAGGCTTCGGTAGGATACAACCTGTCAAGGGCCCAGCGGGAGCTGGGTCACAGGAGCGACCTGCTTGCCCGGAGCGATCCAGGTCAGAGGCCTCCAGATATATTGGCCACTTCGGTCCTCTCCCTCTACCTGAAACTGCTTAGGATAGCCCCACGTTACGACCTCATTCACGTTCACGGTGGGATAGGGTTCTCGGGGCTCGGCCTTCTCCTCTACAGGGCATTGGGGAAGAGGTTCATCTCACATTTCCACGGTTCGGAGCTGAGGGAGGACAAACAGACCTCATTCTCATTCCTCTGCGAGAGGCTCTTCGTCTCCACTCCCGACCTGCTCGATCAGGGCGGGAACGTAGGGGGGAGGGAGCTGATACACATTCCCAATCCGGTCTCAATGGAGGGTGTCCAGGTCGTGGATTGGGACGCCAGGTTGAGGGACCTCAAGGGCGGAGCCCCGCTCAGATTGGCCCACATGCCCACAAGGCGGTCGGTCAAGGGGACGTCCAACGTGATCAAGGGCGTAGAGGACGCCAGGGCCAGGGGGGCGAATATCGAGCTCGACCTGATCGAATCTGTCCATCTGGACGAGGCGATGAGGAGGCTTCAGAACTCCCACGTGTGCATCGACTGGCTCTCCGGCGATTATGACATTCACGGTGTGGTATCGATCGAGGCCATGATAAGGGGGATCCCCACGATCTGCAGGATCGATGAACGAAGATACCCCGAGGAGATCCCCATTATCGCGATCCAGCCGGAGGAGCTCTCGGATAAACTGCTCGACATCTGCGGGGACCCAGGGGAACTATCGAATGTCGGAAGGCTCTCCAGGGAGTACGCTTTGCGATATCACGAGCCTGTCAATGTGGCCCGCATGGTGGAGAAGTATCTCTGAAAGGCTACAACCTATCGTT
>JAGLEG010000242.1 GCA_023145185.1 Thermoplasmata archaeon | reverse complement strand
AAAGCTTCTGATAAACCCAGGGAGCCGGAGATGAAAGAGAGCGCAAAGAAACCAAAAAAGGAGAAGAAAGGCTCTGCCGAAAGCGGTGAGGCGAACGGGAAATCCAAGCTTGACAAGCTTAAGGCTAAGGAGATGGGCTTCATCTGGACGGCACCGGACAGGGAATCTGTGCTTCAGACGATGGAGGTGTTGACCAAGAACAAGACCGCCAAGTGGCCGTGCAAGTTCTACGTCAACCTGAAGAGGTTCAACCTCCCCATATCCGGCTTCATCTATGTGAAGTCGGCCTCTGTTGGCTTCAAGGTGCACGTGACAGATATCAAGACCGACAAGAAGCCGCTCAAGAAGGGGCCCAAGGCAAGCCTCGTACCCAAGCTGCTTGCAAAGTCCATACCCGAGGGAGAGGCCCTATCATATCTCACGATCGACATGATCGAGGAGATGCCCAAGCCTCTGCCATTGAAGGCGTTCACGACCGTGGGGAACACACCCGTAAAGAGCGCCAGGCAGTATACGCTCATCTGGATAGAGGATTTCGACACACTGTTAAACAAGGAGGTGTTGGAGGAATCAGCGGCAGAGAGGGTCATCGTCAAGGCAGCGCCAGAACCTGTGATCGAAGAGCCAGATGTGGATCAGATCAAACCGCTTAGGGAGGCGGATGTGGACACGATCTCCAGGAAGCTCAAGGTGAAGTTGACCCCGGATATTCACTATTTTCTCTCGGATATCTCACAGAGGGAGAAATGGGACATGAAGAGGTTGACCGAGGTGATCACCGGTATGTCACGTCTTCTTCTTGAGTTCCAGAGGATCGAATCAAAAGGAGGGTCCACTTACGTTCCCCCTATGGTCCTCTACAATCTCTCGAACACAATAAGGAAACTGGAGACGCCAGATGAGGTCATCCAGAAAATATGCGACAGGGTGTATGAGAAATACAACGAGCACCTGGTAGACCCGCATGAGTCTGTGGGTATCGTCGCGGCCCAATCCATAGGAGAGCCCGGCACACAGATGACGATGAGGACCTTTCATTACGCCGGTGTGGCCGAGATCAACGTGACGTTGGGCCTGCCCAGACTTATCGAGATAGTCGATGCGAGGAAAATGCCCTCCACCCCGGTAATGGAGATCCACGTGAGGAAAGATAGTAAAATGACCCTTGACCATATCAAGAGGATCATCAACACGCGGATAGAGAGGACCATCTTGAAGGATGTCGCCACAGTGGATGCCGATCTACCCAGGATGAGCATTAACGTGGTGCCCAGGGAGAAGGCACTCAAGAAAAAGGAGATCGACATCGAACAGCTGATCAAGAAGATCCGGGACTCGAACAGGAAGATCAAGGAGAACCAGATCACCGTTGAGGACGGTGTGATAACGATCAACCTGATGGCCCAGAAGAACATATGCTACAAGACCCTGCTCAACCAGTCGGAGGCCCTCAAGAAGGCGAAGATCAAGGGTATCGACGAGTTGAACAGGGTTATCATCAGGCATGAGGAAGATGAGTACGTCCTCTATACCGAGGGGTCCAACATAAAGAGCGTCATGGAACTTGAAGAGGTTGATACCGCCCTGACCACGACCAATAATATCATCGAGATAGGAAATGTCCTGGGCATCGATGCGGCGAGAAGGGCGATCTTCGAGGAGGCCAGAAAGACCTTGAACGAGCAGGGTCTGACAGTTGATGCAAGGCATCTTATGCTGGTGGCGGACGTCATGACGGTCGGCGGCTCGGTGAGGGCTATCGGTAGGCACGGTGTGTCAGGTGAGAAATCATCCGTTCTGGCAAGGGCGGCGTTCGAGATCACCGCGAACCACCTGCTGACAGCAGGCATCACAGGTGAGATAGAGCCGCTGAAGGGAGTGGCTGAGAATATCATCATTGGACAGCCTATAACACTTGGAACCGGAGCTGTGGAATTGATCTACAAACCCATTGAAGAACAGAAAAAGGAGGAGTGAAAATGGATATAAAAAGAGCGCTCAGGAACGTGCGGGATACCGGAAAGGTGACCGTTGGCTTCAACATGACTCTGAAGAAGCTCAATAAGAAAGAGGTCAAGCTTGTGATCGTTTCCAACAACTGCCCGGAAGGGGATCTCAAAAAGATCAGGACATTCAAGGTCCCGATCTACTCCTTCAAGGGAACGAACGTGGAATTTGGGTCCGCCTCTGGAAAACCATTCTCCGTATCGACCATGGGGATCATAGACGCAGGAAAATCGGATATACTTGCCTTGAAGGGGGAGGTAGTCTAGGGCTTGCGAGAGGACGGGAGGGCCTTTTGTCCCATGAAAAAATGGGTGAATATGGTCCTGCCACCTTCTGACAAACCTTATATATAAATATAACTTTAGGGAAATTGGCTCATTTGACTAGTTACCGATATATACACGATACGGGGGAAAATAGATGAAATCCATCATAAAAGGCGTACTTGAGAGGGAAGAGAAAAGGGTCAGCTCCGCTGCTGCTCCAGCCATGAACACCGGTGGCTCCAGTGGAGGCTTTGCCAGAAGCCTCGCAAGGGATTCTCAGATTGAGACAGAAAGGGTACCTGTTGAAGATTCAGTGCCGATGAACTCCGAGGATGAGGAGCTCAGAAGGGTCCTTGCGAACCTTCGGACAAATATCAAGATCGTGGGCTGTGGTGGGGCGGGATGCAACACCATTAACAGGGTCGTAGAGGAGGGTATCGTCGGAGCGGATATCTTTGCGCTCAATACCGATGCGCAGCATCTTCTGACCGTTCACGCACCTCACAAGCTACTCATAGGAAGAAGGGCGACGAGAGGTCTGGGAGCGGGGTCCGTTCCCCAGATCGGTGAGGAGGCTGCAAGAGAGGTGGAAGATGATATCCGCTCATCGATGATGGGGTCGGACATCGTTTTCGTTACCTGCGGGCTCGGCGGTGGGACCGGTACCGGTTCCGCTCCGGTCGTTGCCAGAATAGCGAAGGAACTGGGAGCTTTGACCATCGCGATCGTCACCCAACCCTTCAGCGCGGAGGGTGTGGTGAGGATGCAGAATGCCGAGTACGGACTGGATAAGCTCCAGGAGCACACGGATACCGTTATAGTCATCCCCAACGACAAGCTGCTCGAGATAGTTCCAAGGCTTCCGCTAAATGCCGCTTTCAAGGTTGCAGATGAGATCCTGATGAGGTCCATAAAGGGCATCACCGAGATAATCACCAAGGTTGGTCTGGTAAATCTTGATTTCGCAGATCTCAAGACGATCATGAAGGGCGGCGGAGTGGCGATGATAGGTATAGGCGAGGCCGAGGACGATGATAGGGCGCTCAAGGCGATAAGCGCCGCGCTGGACTCACCCCTTCTGGAGGTGGACATTCAAGGTGCCACCGGGGCCCTGGTGAACGTCTCCGGCGGAGAGAATATGACGGTTTCGGAAGCTGAGCTGGTTGCCGAGGAGATCCACAAGAGGATCAACCCGCAGGCGAGGTTGATCTGGGGAGCCCAGATCGATCCGGAACTCAGGGATACCATCCGCGTGATGCTTGTTATCACCGGCGTCAAATCAAAGCAGATCTTTGGACAGTCCCTAAGAAAGACCGGGGAGTCCAGGTTCGGCATTGACTTCATCAGGTGAAGCTGCGAGGGATAAAACAATGGACCTCCTGAAGAAGACATGGTCTGAGACCTGGGACAAGAGTTGGAAGTACCAGAAGAAGATCGAGTCGAAGATCAAGAATGTGGGTAGGGGCAAATATGGAAGAGTACTGAAGATGTCCAGGAAGCCCACAAGTGACGAGTACTCGAAGACGCTGATCATTACAGGTATCGGGATCGTCCTTATTGGGGGGCTTGGCTTCGGTATATATCTGTTGTGGGAGTATTTCGGCGACTTCGTAAACTGGGCATTCGGCCTGTGAAAAGTGAGGGTGTTACATGAAGAAGAACATTTTGGGAGACTTTGAGGAAGTAACGTTTCCCCATACAATTTTCGCCTTGAAGACCGCACTGGGACATGAGAAGACCGTGGCGGAGAACCTGGGTCACAAGGCCAAGAGGAAAGGCAACAATATTTACGCGATACTTTCGCCCATGAACCTCAGGGGTTACGTTCTTCTCGAGGGAGAGAAGAACCTCAAGGCCGTTGAGGAGCTCATCAAGGGCGTCCAGTACGTCAGGGGCATCGTCGGAGGTGAGAGGGATATCGATCTCAAGGAGATCGAGCATTACCTTGCACCCAAACCGATCGTGGCCGATATCACCGAAGGTGATATCGTGGAGATCATCAACGGGCCGTTCAAGGGAGAAAAGGCACGGGTGAAGCAGATCGACACCGGAAAGGAGGAGATCACCGTGGAGCTTTTCGAGGCCATGGTATCCATACCGGTGACAATAAAAGGGGACTCTGTGAGGGTCCTGGAGAAGGAGGAGAACCGTTAAGGTTCCCCTCCGATCTCTTTTCTCGGAACATAACGGTTTCGTCCCAAAGCATCTGATTGTTTAGATCGCATATCTTCCACCTCTGTTCAGGCGAAGGTTTCATATCCTGTAGAGGTCGATTCGGTCACCTATGAAAGCCGAGATCTGCACACATTGCGGTGGGACCGATGACGTCATCGATCTGGATGGAGAGGAGATATGCCGATCCTGTTTGTTCAATAATGAGGAGCCTGTGAGGATATATCCGCTAGGTTATATCAGGAACGACCATGAGATGGAGAATGGAGTTGTCTCGTACATCGGGGAAAAGGGGACCTCAAGGATAGAGCTTATAGAGGGACAGGAGAGATTCCTGCATGCCATGGAGGATGAGGAGTACCTGACCATAGTTTTCTACATGCATGGGATCAAGAGGGTCCGATCCACGATACTTCGGCGCAACGATCTCAAGGAGGTGGGCATATATGCTTCAAGGGGCCCTGGGAGGCCCTCAAGGATCGCTGTTACCGAGGTTAAGCTGATCAGGGTGGAGGGGCGAAA
>JAGLEG010000241.1 GCA_023145185.1 Thermoplasmata archaeon | reverse complement strand
GGGAACCTGCTGGTCCTGTTCCATCATGGGAACAAGACCCCCTGGAAGCGGACCTTCAACAGGACCCTGAAGGACAAAGGCCACGGAATGGTGGTATCCACCTCCAATCCCGAGGAGGTGAGATCGCAGTACAAGGGTGATATCCGGATCGTGTGGCTGAACAGGTCCACCGCAGTAAAAGGCCGACGTTCTGTCGTGGTGGTGAACCCCACAAATCTGTCCGGTGTCATCAACGAGGTGGACACCTTCTTCGTGGAGGGAGGACGGAGGGGCGTGATACTTCTGGACGGGTTCGAGGACATACTCAGGTCCAACGACGTATCGAGGGTCATCAGGTTCCTCAATGCGATGAAGGAGAGATGCACAGATAACGATCTGTCGCTGATCGCCCCGCTCAGCTACAAGGCGGTCCCGCAGAGGGTCAGGAGCCAGATAGAGGAGTCCTTCGATACGGTGGTGATATGAACATGTTCGATACCCATGGGGACGCCAGGCTCCCGAGAAAGCTCACCGTTGAGAGGAAGATCCTCCTCCACCTCTTCAACTATCAATCCATGGAGATGGAGTTCGAGGTCCCGCAGGCGATAGTGCAGGACGGCATCGCCGAGGCGGTCAACATCAGAAGGGACAACATCCCAAGGACCATCAAGAAGCTGAGGGAGGAGGACCTGATATATGACGTCCTCAAGAGGATCAAGGGGATGCCCCGGAAGAGGAAGGCGTATTTCCTCACCGAGACTGGGGAGCGTTCGGTGGAGGAGATCCTGGGCTCGTTCAGGTCCAGGTCGATCTATCTGCAGCTGGGGGATGGAGGCGTCCGTCAGATATATCTGGAGGAGGTCTCCGATTACCTGAAGGTGAACATCTCCCTGCTTGAGATATTCAACCTCCTCGACGAGGACGGGAGGCTAAAAGAGAGCGAGGTGAGGTCCTACCTCTCCAGGAGGTCCGACCCGTCAGTTGGATATCAGAGGGGGAACTTCGTCTCCTTCCTGCAGGATGTACCCATACCCAAGAGGTTCTGCGGGAGGGCCCAGGAGCTGGGCGTGATCGAGAAGTGGGTCCGGAGTGAAGGGTCCTCCGTGATGTCCGTGACAGGCATCGCGGGGATAGGGAAGACGACGCTTGCGGCCAAGGCGGCCACGGACCTGGAGGGCCAGGTCCATATCTTCTGGTACCGGTTCCACAGATGGGATTCGGTGAGAAACGTTCTGTACTCGATCTCCAGGTTCCTGGAGGAGATGGGCAGGAGCGGTTTCAAATCCTATCTTGACAACACACAGCGCCTTGACATGAAGGACCTCTATCCGATCCTCGAGGGGAACCTGATGGAGGGCCCCATCCTGATGGTCTTCGACGATTTCCAGAGGGCGGCGGATGACATCGTGGAGCTGTTCGTCCTCCTCAAGGATATGCTCTCCATCACCTCCGGCATCAAGATAATGGTCGTGGGAAGGCAGGTGTTCCCCTTCTACGACCGGTCCGACGTGGTGGTCAAGGGTCTGGTCCAGGAGCTCTCCCTTGAGGGATTGGACGAGGAGAGCTGCCGCTCCCTTCTGAAGGTGAAGGACCTTGACGATGAGCTGTTCAAGAAGGTGTTCTCCATAACAAAGGGCCATCCGCTGTTCGTTCAGCTGGTCACAACGGGCCAGGAGCTGAGGGATCAAAAGGATATCAAGCGGTATATCTACGAGGAGATATTCAAGAAACTGGAGGAGAAGGAGAGCCTGTTCCTACAGATAGCATCCGTCTTCAGATACCCTGTTCCCTCCGCCGCTTTCTTCATGGAGGAGGGCCTCGACTTCACCCTGCTTGACCGCCTGGTGGAGAAGAACCTCCTGCAGGAGATCTCCTACGACGAGTACGAGGCCCACGACCTGATCAAGGAGTTCTTCTACAACCGGCTCACGCCAAAACAGAAGACGGGATACCACATGAGGGCCTCGGACCATTACATGGAGGTGGGGACCAACCGCTCCACCGTGGAGGCGATGTACCACCTGACCATGGGCGGAGAGCCGGTCAAGGCCCTGAAGCTGGCATCAACTTACGGCGACCTGGTGATATCCAAGGGATATACGGAGCAGTTCGCATCCGTCCTTGACCTTTTGAACAGGGAGG
>JAGLEG010000240.1 GCA_023145185.1 Thermoplasmata archaeon | reverse complement strand
TATCCGTACCGATCCTCTTCCTTGTGGTGCGATATCGGGGAAGGGGAGAATAGGCTCCCCATCAGTGAGATCTGAGGATGTCCCTGATCTTTCGGATGGCCCTGGCAGACCCCATAAGGTCCCCGTTGTCGTAGTGGTTCCTGGCGATGGTGAAGACCTCTTCCGGCTCCTTCAGATACAGGCCGCTGTCCTTGGCCCTGTCCAGCGTCGCCCTGAGGGTCTTCAACGCCAGGTCTATGTCCTTGTGGACCTTGAGTACCTTCAACGCCGTGGATGTGGCGGCCTTGAACTCCGCTCTCGCCTGGGGTTCGTTACCCTTGTTGAGATATGAGACCCCCTTCTCGTAATGGGACTGTGGGTCCTTCAGCGCCTTGATGTGGGGAAGTTTTTCGAACATCCTCTCCAGCTTCTCCCTGGCGCGGATGACATCCTTGGAGGCGGAGATCTTGTTGTATGTCGTATCCAGGTCAAGGAAATCCTCCATCAGGGCATCCAGTTTCCTCCTGTCCCCTTCGGGCTTTCTGGACCTGCGGGCGTTCCCCTCTTCACCAACTGCCGCCGAATCGTTTCCCTTGAGGTCCTGGATCCTGCTTCCCGCTATCAGCCTTGCAACGCCCGCGAGGCCGGAGTTTGTATCGTCATCAACCACCTCCTCCATTTCCACCATCTCCTCCAATTCCTCCCTGGAGACGTTCTCATCCACGGCCCCCACCTCGAGAGGCCTTTCCTCGTCTATCTTCATGTGCTTGGCAAATGCCTGTGAGGCGATCTTCCCTATTGCCCCGCTTTCCAATCCGCCGATCCTGCCCGTTCTGGTCAGGTCGGTGGTCCTTACCGGTGGTCTTCCCCTCTTGAACATCGCCGTCTCCATGCGCTCGACGGCCTCGGTCCTGGGGGCTTCCGGGGCCTTTCGGGTGGAGAGCTCCACGATCTCATCCTCTATCCTGTCCCAGGCCCTGAAGAACCTCTGCCACTCCCTGTCCTCGAACATCTGTCGGAGCGATCCGATCTCCTCTCTCTTTTCCTGGGGGAGCGCCTTCTTCTCCAGGGCGGGGATCATGTCAACGATCTTCAATTTGGAGAGGGCGCGCGACTCGTTCTCAAGCTCAAGAAGCGTATCCCTCACATGTGCGATCCTATCCGCCGTTCTCTGCAGCTCCTCGCCGGTCGGGGCCTTGTACAGCTCCTTCACATTTTTCATCATGCCGTCGATTTCATCGGCTATTGTCCCTTTCCTCTTTGCGAACGATGGGTCCTGTATGCTCAAGAAGACCTCCTGCGCGATGTCATCCAGGTCGTCTATCTCTCCCAGCATCGATTCGATCCTCTCCATGAAGGCAAGGGATTCCATGGAGCCTAGATCTTTCACCAGCACCGTGAGCTCCTCATCTACCCCCTCCATCTCATCCCGTTTCACACGCTCCCTGAGCATCAAGGCCCTCTCCACCACCCTTTCGGAGCTTTTCCCTTCGATGGACCGCCCCCTCTCCTCTATGTCAGCCAGCCTGGAAAGGAGCACGCTCCGGTCTATATGGGCCATGATCTGATTGTGCAGGATGGTCGCCTCCTCAAGGAGCGGAGGTACGGAGAGAAGATGATCTTCCGTTACCATCACCTTCATTCTGTGAATGGCGTCGTTAATGACGTTCTGATCCTCTTCCGGAACGCAGGCCCCATGATCCTTTAAAAGTCCCCTCGTGGACCTGTCAATGGAGTTGATCTCCGCAGATAGCCCTTTTTTGAAGGTCCCCAGGACCCTTTTCAGCAGAGATTCGGTTATGGACCTCAGTTCATCCATCTCGCAGACATCTCCGCCGTCCAGGTCATCCATCTCCTTCTGGAATCCCCCCACGTCCAGGGAGATCATTCTGGACCGTTCCAGAACGTCCTTGATGCGCCTCGTTGCCCGTTCAACTCCCTCATGCTGGGATTTCAGGATGAGCGACCCTATCTCATTTCGTGTAGATACAGCGAGGTCGTGGGCCTCCCGATAGCTCTCCTGCTCCATGAGGAGCTCCGATCTGGATACCTTGGAGACCACATCGAGAAAATCCGCCCCGTCCGCGCCCTCCTTCGTGAGGAGCTCGATGGATCCCATGTTCTCCTCGTTCAGCTCCCTCGTCCGTGATGCGATGCCCTCTGCCAGCCGTTCTTTCAGCTCCATCTGGACCTCGATGGTCTTCCTGAGCAGGTCCAGGTCAGCCCCACCTTCAAGGTCGGTCTCAAGCTCATTGAGGCCGTCCATATCATCCTTGAGGTCGATCTTCAGACCCCCCGCCTCATCGAAAATGGATCTGATATCCTTCATCCTGTTCAGGATCTCCTTGGCTACCCTCTCCTCGGTGGATGCCTCGATATCCGCCCTCAGACCGAAGAGCTTATCGATCACCTCGATCAGATATCCTCCTCCTGCGACCTCCTCCTCGATATCCTGTAGTCTCTCCCCCGCCTTGTCCTGTCCAAGTCCCAGGCTGGCCAACAGGGCCATCCTTGACCTGGTGTTATCCAATCCCCTTTGGATCAGCCCGCCATGCTCCCTTTTAAGGGTTTTTTCCACATTGCTGAACAGCTCATCCGACAGGATCTCGGCCAGGCGGGGATTGCTCTGATCCTTCGCCCTCTTGATGGTTGCGGTGACCGATTCAACGGAGCTGAGGAGGTCGCCCACGATGCCAATGTTGCTCAGGTTATCGTAAAGTGTTTTCACCCGGAGTATCCTGTTTTCGATCATATTCATCTTGAAATCCTCTTCAAGCTCACCAACCGATCCCATGAGCTCGTTGGATCGCTCGAACGACCTCTTGGCCGCCTCCCCATCCTGGTCCTTTCTCAGCTCATCCAATCGTCCCTTCAATTCTTCGGTGTCAGCGCCGTCCTTATCCAGGATCACCAGCTTGTACTTGATCTCCTGAAGTTGGGACTGCGCCTCCCTTGAGAAATAGTTGGCAGAATCCTCATCATATCTTTTCAGGAATCTCATATAGGCTTCCTTTACCTCCGATTGGCCGTCGCTGTATGTGGTCTCGAAGCCCCTGTAGGCCTCTTTCAGACCGGTGACGTCGAATTTGTCCTTTGCCTCCTGGATGATCCTCCCCATCTCCTCTGATCTCTCATCGTAATAATCCTTGCTCACCTCATCCCAGTACGCTTCAACTGTTATCTCAAGCTCCTTGAGGAGGAACTTCGCACCCTGATGGCCCCCATCCTCCATCATCTCCTCCAGGTCAACAAGCTTCTTAACCAGGTCCTTGCTCTGCATCCCCTCCTCTTCCAGCTGGGCCAGCCTTTCCTTGATCTTGGAGATCATCGCGTCGTAGGTCTTATTGTCGATCCGGCCCAGATCGTTCAGGAACGGGGAGAGCTCATATGATATCTGTTTGGCATCGTAGACCCTGTAAGAGGCGAGGTGTTCCCCCAGTTCCTCCACTTTACCGGTGAGGTGGGCATGAAAGGAATCGTCCACCTTGTAGGTTTTCAACATGTCTTTGTACTGTTCGATCTCATCCTTCAACCGCCGCCTCTGGTTCTCCAGGATCCTGACGAGGTTCTCGATCTCCACCAATGGGTCCGGTCCCGTCGCCCTCCCTATTTTCGCGTCCAGCTCCCTGATGAAATTTCTTACGTTATCGTACTCCTTGAGAAGGTCATCCCGGTATTCTGATGAGTTCTCATTTCGGCCCACCACCTCTGAAAGTGACGAGATGATGAACCTGAGTATTCCCGGCCAGGAGACGTGTATGTCCAACTCCCTTACGGCCTTGTAATATTTCAAAGACCTCTTCAATTCACATCTTCTCAGATGTATCTCCCCCAGGGCGAGCAGGGCCTCAAAGTCACTTGGGTTCTGGTCCAGGATCCTGCCGTAAGCTCCCTCGGCCCCCTCCAGGTCGTTACCCTTGATGAGGAGCTGGGCCATACCCCGCAGCACTTCCGCATTGTGGGGGAACATCTTGTAGCCCTTCTCCAGGGCCTTGTTCGCCTTTTCCGTATCTCCCATCTGGGAGTATACCTTTCCCAGTGCGACGACGGTTCGAGGGTCGTCGGATGAGAGGTTGAGTCCCATCTGGAGAAGCTCTGCCGCCAGGGCCGGGTGGTCCATTGCCTGAAGGGAGATGCCAGCCTCGACGAGCGTGGCTGGATCGGAGAGGTCATATTCAAGCCCCTTCTTGTAGTTCTCAATGGCCTCCGCATCCCTGTGCATATCCGAGTATATCAGCCCCAGCCGTATCCAGGCGTCCCCGAAATCGGATCTGTATGATATGGACGTATTGATCGATCTCAGGGCTTTCTTGAGGCTGCCCAGCTCATGTTCCAGATTGCCCTTGAGATACCATAGGAAGAAGTTATCCGCCATATTCTCGATGGTGGAATTCACCTCCTCCAGCTTCTCCTCGAGGTCATCCGAGAATAGGTCCTTGTAGGACACCTTTGGGATGCTTCCCTCCTTCAAAAGGTCCATACAGCTTGAACAGTAACCGACGCCTTCCTGCTGTTCAGACCGGTTCCCACATAGAGAGCAATTCAAGTCCATTCACCACGTATGGAGCTGTGCTTCAGGTGCCATGTC
>JAGLEG010000024.1 GCA_023145185.1 Thermoplasmata archaeon | reverse complement strand
ATGGAGGCGGATGGGGAGCTCTTTCCCAAGGGGGAGGGGGCATCGTATTTCGAGGCCATAACGGCCGCCGCCTTCCTCTGCGGTAGGGAGAGGAACGTGGACATGCTGATATCCGAGGTGGGGATGGGTGGAAGGTACGATGCGACGAACGTCCTGGAGCCCAGGGCCGTGGGCATCACCTCCATCTCACTCGACCACACGGAGGAGCTGGGGGAGGATGTCGCCTCGATCGCCAGGGAGAAGATGGGCATCATGAGGCCCTCGACACCATGTGTGGTTGGGCCGATACTGGGAACTGATGGAGAGGGCATCTGGGCCCTGAGGAAGATAATCGACACCTGTTCCGAGAACGGAAGTCCCCTAATTGCGATAGTTAAAGATGAAAATATCGAGGCCGTCAGGAGCGCCATAAATAGCAAGGCCCTGCCCGATCACAGGATCATCAGAACCAGATGCTCCACATCATCCAGGGGCACATCGGTGGATGTCCTGGTGGAGGGAGGAGGGGACCAGGAGAATTCAAACCAGCTTCTCGCCCTGATGGACAGCATCCTTCCCGGGAGGTTTCACGTCCCCCTTCCCGGCCAGCATCAGGGATGGAACCTGCTGGGAGGGATCGCACTTGCTCTTCTCGCGCTTCCCGCAGCCCAGGCCCACAGGAAGGTCAGGGAGGGTGAGCTGGACTCACTGGGAGACCTGGTGGACGGGGGAGTGCCGGGGATGTACCTATTTAACGATCCCGCGGAGGTCAGGAAGACCATCCAGAGGGGAGTTGATGGGACCAAAATACCTGGAAGGCTGGAACTGAGGCGCTGCGGCCCGGGGGAGATTGTCCTGGATGGAAGCCATAACATGGAGGCCGCTGCGGGATTGGCTGCATTTCTGGGAGAGGTGTTCCCGGGAGCAAGGCCGCATTTCCTCATCGCCATGATGGCGGACAAGTCCCCTGCCGAGTACACCTCAGAGCTCAGGGGATCGGAGGGGGAGATCTTCCTGACGTCGATACCGGATGGCAGAGGCATGGATATGATGAAACTGCTCAACGGCGCGGTGGCCGGTTTCGGCGGGGATTCCAATATTCACATACGCAGGGACGTTGAAAAAGCGGTGAAGGCCTGGTCCAGGGCAACAGAAGCGGACGGATTGGGAGTCTCATGCGGTACTTTCTACCTGTACGACCACATCATGAGATCCCTGAAAGATCGGTTATCATGATAGGCCAAGCTACATGAACAAGGCGATGACCCTTCCCCGATCCAAAGATATCCACCACTCATTCGTCGTCGAAGATATCCTTGATGTAGCCATGCCCAGATAGGTCTCTCTTGTGCAGCTCCTTGCAACACCTGTAATCCGAGCTGACGAAGTAGCACTGCATATGCAGTTTCTCAACGCTGTTATCGCTCAGGATCATTCTGGACAATCTTTCCATGGAAAGTTACCATCTGTCTGTCAGCTTATAAAGCTTTCCCTATTTACAAGAGGGATCGTGCTCCGGTCCATCGATCACCGTGCCGAAATATACCCTGTACCAAACGGGAAATGTTTTATCGGGAAATACCTTTACCCCGTTCCTCCACACACAGGGGGTATCGATTCCAATGAGAAAAGCAGTCATAGTATCGGCAGTCAGAACGGCCCAGGGCAAGTTCGCGGGAGCCCTTAAGGACATCAAGGCGACGGAGCTGGGAAGCGTGGTCATCAAGGAGGCGGTGAAGAGGGCAGGGATCGCTCCGGACCAGGTAGACGAGGTCATCATGGGCAACGTCGTATCGGCTGGACAGGGCCAGAATGTGGCAAGGCAGGCATCTCTGGGGGCCGGTATGCCTGTTGAGGTGGGAGCGTTCCACGTTGACAAGGTGTGCGGATCATCCCTCAAGGCCGTTATCCTGGCGGCACAGGCGATCAAATGCGGCGATGCTGATATCATTGTTGCAGGTGGGATGGAGAGCATGTCAAACTGCCCCTACATACTTGACAAGGCCAGGTTCGGATACAGGCTCTTTGATGGAAAGATCATCGACTCCATGGTCAAGGATGGGCTCTGGGACGTCTACAACGACTATCACATGGGAAATACCGGCGAGGTGGTCGCCGAGAGATGTGAGCTCACCAGGGAGGAGATAGATGAGTTCGCCGTAGGCAGCCATCTGAAGGCCGCAAAGGCCACAGAAGAGGGCTACTTCAAGGATGAGATCGTCCCTGTGGAGATCCCGCAGAAGAGGGCGGACCCCATAATATTCGACAAGGATGAGGGCATTCGATACAACGCGTCCCAGGAGGGAATGGCGAAGTTGAAACCGTTCTTCAGGGAAGGGGGGGTCGTGACAGCCGGGAACGCATCCCAGCTGACAGATGGTGCATCGGCAGTTGTGGTCATGAGCGAGGAGAAGGCAAGCGAGCTGGGCCTTGAGATCATGGCGACCATAATGGACTACAACACGGTAGGTGTTGAGCCGGAGCACGTGATGTACTCGGTCATCCCGGGAGTGGAACAGCTGCTCAAGAAGATGGACCTCACCATTGAGGATATCGACCTGGTGGAGCACAACGAGGCCTTCTCATCGGCGTCCGTTGGCCTGATGAAAGAACACCATATACCAAAGGATAAGATCAATGTGCATGGCGGGGCTGTTGCCATAGGCCACCCGATAGGAAGCAGTGGCAGCAGGATACTGGTCACGCTCATACATGCCATGAGAAAATACGATAAGAAGAGGGGACTGGCGACGATCTGCCT
>JAGLEG010000239.1 GCA_023145185.1 Thermoplasmata archaeon | reverse complement strand
CGATCACATCGGCAGTAAAGTGCGGGCTCACCAGCTCGCAGGCGGCCATGCATATCCTGATGCCCGCAGGTACGGTCCCGTCATCTTCCCCACCCGGGTAAAGGACCCCGTCAAGGTTTCCCAACCTGTTTACATCCGTTCCCTTGCTTGCCACAAGTTCAACGGTCGCAGTGTGGGTGGACCAGGGAAGGATCATCTCCTCGTCGTACAGATGATCTCCCAGAAAGGAGGCCCCATAAAGGTGATCATCGTAGGCACCTGTGAGATATCCCACATACGGGAAATCATTGGCGGGGCCGTATGGTATGGACCAACCTGACGCCTTCGATAACGTATGGCCCAAGTCGTTGAAAGATACGAGGTCGGGGGTAAGGTTACCCACGTCGTTGGCGCCCCAGGGCGTATATATTCCAAAGGACCCAGTATGAAATGATACCGAGATCTGAAAGGGGTACATCCTGCATATCTCGTGCACGGCGCTCGCCCCTGCGGTCGTCAGCGGAATCCCATCCGAGTAAAACCCGGAGGGTGAGGGATCAAATGGGTAGTCCCTGTTTGGGTCCTCTCCGTTCTCGTCATACCTGATCCCATTATCCAGTCCCCAGGGGTTCACAACAGGCAGTATCGCAGTATTGGTGTTCTCCACGATGTGAATCGCACTCCGGTCCCCGGATGCGTAACCCTCGAGAAGATATGCGGCGAAGCCCAGAACGGATTCGGAGGAGTCGGGCTCATCTCCATGGTGTCCTCCTATCAACAACGAGGACGGCCTCATCTCGTCGAAGTCCCCCACCAGAAGTATGGGGATCTCCAGCCCAGTCGTGATGTTCCTTACCCCCAGCAGCTCACCTGCAGTAGTGTAGGAGGCCACATCAGAATGTTCCAGGGCCAACCCCTCCAGCAATGAACAGATCTCCCCCGACGTGTGGTAGGCCCACGGCTCGGCCTCTCCGGCCACCTCTACATGCATCAGGGAAAGCCACGATAGAGAGATCATAATGACCGCGAGCGCTGTAGTGGACCAAGGTCGTCCCCTCATGGAGGCTCATATCATCTGTGGAGTATAATTGATTTTGGTCTGGAGGTCTGATCCTTGGGATGTCCCATGGGGGTCCCATGAACTGAATATATACGGACTCCGACACTTTTCCGGAGGCGAAGAGAAACAGGTGATATAATTGGACCCGATAGATATGACCCGGCTGTTGAAGGACCGTCACAAGATGAGGATCCTCACCGCCATGGATAGGATACCACGGTCGATGAACTACATCAGCGCTAAACTGGACATACCCATCGCCGCGTGCTACAAGTGCACACGGGAGCTGGAGAGGGAGGGCCTCCTGGTCCAGACCGACAGGGTCCTGACCCCCAGGGGGAAGAGGATCAGCCTGTATCGTTCCAACATCATATCTGCATTTCTGACGTATGAGAAAGGTATGCTCAGCTCAACGCTCGAGCTCTCCAACAGCTCCATGGACGTGGTGGAGAAGGTAATGGTATGATCAGGAGTGCACGAATTTAACGTATTCCAGGTTCTCATCCCTTTTAAAGGCGGATATCATGTTCCTGACTACCTGGCCCTCTCCCCTTATTATAAACACATCGAGACATTTATCCCTCTTCATGTGTGAGTGGATCTGGGTTGTTATCAGGTCCTGATAGGTGTGCCTGACATCGTCGAGTTGGGGGTTCCTGTGGGTCTGGTGGACGACGATCAGCACCCCTTCCACATCCCCGTCAAGGGCCTCCCTCTCCCGGACCTCGCTGTCCGCGGAGCGGAGGCAGGCCCTTATGGCCTCGGACCTTCCGGAGAGCCCCAGCTCGCCCTGGATCCTCTCCAGAACCTCCAGGTTCTTCTCCGTCAAAGAGACGGATACTATAGGCATGAACTACATGAAAGTGTTTCTAATATAACAGTATTATTATAAATATGGGGGAAACCTTATATACATTTTATTAACAAATCATTATTTCATGGATAAGTATTATTAACATCTCCTGATATGTTATTAATATGGCTGTTCAAGCAGTGGATGGAAAGGGCAACCCAACCCCATATCTCCTCATGGCGCTGATGCTCATATCCATCGGGACACTGTTCCTCTCCGGATGCATCGATCTGGGGGAGAGCGGGAAGGTGGATGTGATAATAACCATCGAGCCCCAGAGGGAGATGGTGGAGAGGATAGGAGGCGATCTGGTCTCGGTCAATGTCATGGTTCCCACGGGCCAGAGCCCGCACTCCTACAGTCCCCTTCCCAGCCAGCTTCTGGACGTTGCCGTGGCCGACGTATATTTCATGGTCGGGTCCGGCGTTGAGTTCGAGATCAATCACCTGTCCACACTGAGGGAGCAGAACGATGATATGGTCGTCGTGGACTGTTCAGAAGGTGTGGAGATACTGGAGTTCGGCGAACATCACGACGGGGAGGAAGAGGGGGGAGAGGCGGACCATGACCATGGGACGGAGGACTCCCACATCTGGCTGTCGCCGGGGAACTACAGGACCATGGCGGGGAACGTCTACCTCGTCCTTATCGAGATGGACCCTGACAACGAGGGCACTTACAGTGAGAACTACAAGGCTTACGTCGAGGAGCTCGACGCCCTCATCACGGAGCTTGAGAGCATGTTCGAGCCACACGACGGCAGGGAGTTCCTCACGTACCATCCCGGCTGGGGCTACTTCGGAGACGATCTTAACCTCACCCAGATGACGATAGAGGAGGAGGGAAAGAAACCCGGCCCCCAGGGGCTGGCCGCATTGATCGACCAGGCACGGGAGCACAACATAACCGTAGTATATGTTGAGCCCCAGTTCGACATATCATCCGCGGAGGTCATAGCGGAATCCATCGGAGGGGAGGTCATTGAGATCGATCCGCTGGCCCCCAACTACATCGAGAACATTCGCGACGTGGCCGTCAAGATAAAAGGGGGATTCGGAAGTTGAGCGAACACTCATTCTCCGGGCCAGTTCCCATAGATATCAAGGGCCTCTCCGCAGGGTACGAGGGAGAGACCGTCCTTGAGGATATCAACCTGAGGGTGGAACATGGCGAGTTCTTCGGCCTGATCGGCCCCAACGGTGGGGGCAAGACCACCCTCCTCAAGGCCCTTCTGGGTCTGATCAAGCCCTCAAAGGGCAGTATCAGCATCTACGGCAAGGAGCCCAGGGAGGGCAGGAAGCATATAGGCTACGTGCCCCAGTACTCCCTGTTCGACCGGGAGTTCCCGATCAAGGTCAAGAACGTGGTGATGATGGGGAGGAGGACCTCCAGGGGGATGAACCCCTGGTATTCGGCGAAGGACCGGGAGGAGACCGAAAGGGCCCTCAGATCCGTTGACATGTGGGACCTGAAGGACCGCCACATGGCCCGCCTCTCGGGGGGACAGAAGCAGCGGGTCTTCATCGCAAGGGCGCTATCATCCAAACCAAAACTTCTCCTTCTGGATGAGCCCACGGCCTCGGTGGATGCAAGGATACAGGAGTCCATATACGAGCTGCTGGCCCACCTCAACGATGAGATGACCATAGTTCTTGTTACACATGATATCGGCGTCGTCTCCTCCCACGTCGGCTCCCTTGCATGTATAAACAGACATCTCTTCAAGAACGACGAGCCCCTCCTCACCCCCGAGATGCTGGAGATGGCCTATCAATGTCCCGTTGACCTGATCGCCCACGGAGTGCCCCACAGGGTCCTCCCGCCACAT
>JAGLEG010000238.1 GCA_023145185.1 Thermoplasmata archaeon | reverse complement strand
AGCGGCCCCTCTTGATGAAATGGCTGTCGAGAATGACGCGTCCTATCAGGCCGATCCCGCCTGTCATGTGGACGGTGCCCTTCAGGAGGGCCTCGCTTGATTCGCCACCGTATATCATCGTCTCGGGCATGGCACTTGCGCCGGCGCTGGTCCCCGCAATGATACAGAACTCCTCGAAATATCTGCGCCTGACCTCTTTCAGCACCGGGGACCCACCCAGAATGGATGTGATCCTCAGCTGGTCCCCACCGGAGAAGAATATGATGTCGGCCGACTTGATCCTGTCTACAAGCGTGGGGTCGTGGGCCTCTTCCCGGTCCTTGATGTGCATTACTCCCAGGGAGGCCCCCTCTATCTTCGAGAACACCTCCTGGTACATCTCTCCCACCTTGTCGGGGATCTCACTGGCCGTGGTGATCAGCTCTATTCTGGCGGGATCGTCACCCTCTTTTCCAACAAGGGAGACCATCCTCTTGAGTATCGACGGATTGTCCTCCTTGTCCTCGTTCCCCCCTACGGCCACCAGCAATCCCCTTGGGGTCCCCCTGATCGTTGAACCGGACCCTTCCCCATCTCCAGACATCATCCCGGATTAACCTCTGGTCGATATATAAAGTGATGGATTCTTCGCTGAAATACACCACTACAACCAGGGGATACTACACCTGGTTTGAACTATCTTCCTTTTGGTCGCCCTTATCCCTCTTGAGGTGCCTCGACATCAGCACGAAACCCGCAACAGCCCCCAGAAGCAGAACGATCGAAAGGAACACGAACAGAATATAGAGCATCAGATTGGATGATCTGGGATCCGTGAGCGGGGCCTGTGGGTCGAGGGGGTCGGTGGGATCTGTTCCCTCGTAGTATTCATCCATCTCCGTGAAGCCGTCCCGATCATGATCGTCAAGACCCTCCTGATCGAGGTCCCCGAAATGGTGATATTCCCACCAATCAGGCAGATGGTCAAAATCGAGGTCGACATCCTGGTAGGGCTCGTTGATATCGTTCGGGTCCCAGCCCCTCTGATACTCCGCCAACTCCGTGAGACCGTCCCTGTCAAAATCATCATCGGAGGTCTGGTCGAGGTTCCCGAAGTTCTCGTATTCCCAGATGTCAGGCAGGCCGTCCAAGTCGATATCAGCATCCGGCGTCGGGTCCTGACCGTCCCTTGGATCCGAGCCAAGCATCAGCTCGTCAAAATTATCGTACCCATCTCCATCGAAGTCGTCGTTCCCCCACTCGTCCAGGTTCCCGAAATGCTCTATTTCCCAGGCATCCGGGAGGCTGTCGTAATCGGAATCCACCATGGGGTCCGGATCGTTGATATCCGTGGGGTCGGAGGCCTGGTCATACTCCTCCAGGTTCGTGTATCCGTCGCCGTCACTGTCGTATGTGCCCTGCTCATTCAGGTTCCCGAAATGCTCTATTTCCCAGCGGTCAGGGAGGCCGTCTCCGTCCGAATCGACGATCTCCGGAGGGGTGTGGGGATATTCGTATCCCTCCATCTCTTCCCTGAGGCCTTCATGAAGGTCGCCTATCTCTGCACTGGAGAGGGGATAGTTATAGATCAACACCTCATCCATCACGCCCAGGAAATCTGCGTAGGCATATTTTGAGTCGTCGCTCAGGACCAAGGGAGCGTCAGACCATGGTAGTTGGAGGTCCTTGGTGGTTTTGTACTCGAGCTCCCCATTAACGTAGAGTCTCACCACCGCCCCATCGTATGTGAATGCGATATGTGTCCATTGGTCAAATGGGATCTTCGCCTTAACCCGTATGTAGTTGAGGGCGCCATTAGGGTCATCCCTCCACAGCATGAGATCGTTATCGCTATCGGTTCGAAGATGTATTCCCCATCTGGTCTTATCGGACATATGCCCTTTCTCGATCAGGATCTCGAGGTTTTGATCGGTCTGGGTGGGATAGATGCACATTATTATGGAATACTCGTTGGATATGTTCAGTGAAGGGCTGTGAGGGATCACCACAGCATCCTCTCCACCCGAGAATTGAACTCCGTTTCCACCCAGGGCAGGGAACCATCTCGCATTGTTCTTCAGTACTCCATCGTTCCCATAGTCGCTGGAATCAACAGCCCTCCTTGAGATGTCATCTGTAAACGACCAGTGGCCCACCTTCGCGGCCTCCATTCTAACCCCTATAGAAAGGGTCACATCTATCGTATGGAGCCTGTCGGTGATGGTGATCCCTACCTGAAAGGTCGTTAGCGCTTCATCCTCCGGAACGGCCCCCCATAACAGACATCCGGGCCCCACATCCAACCACTCAGGGCCGGAGGTCTTCCATGTATCAAGACCGTACCTGGAGGTGTCCTGATCGAAGATATCCAGGTATATCCCGAAGGGTGCTCCCTGCCTGACCACCGGTTGGTGAGGTGAAGTGGCAATGAAAGGAGCATATGCTGCGCTCCATCTCCCTGTCACCATACGTACAAGCGGGTAAGGGTCCAGAGCGTTCGCGCTTCCGTTTATCCTGTAGGGCGTATACCAGATCGTACCATCGCCGGATGCCCCTGGATATTGGGAGGTGTAGTCGCTCCAGTAATTCCCTGATCCCTCTCCGTCGCTCCACTCCACGGGATCGTCCTCATTTCTTCCCTGGACCGACCCATTATAGCATCCGATGAAATTGTTGTGATGGACCCTCACATCGCTGGATGTTAAAACGAGAACTCCCTCTTTCGTGCAGTTCTCGAATGTGTTGTAAACGATATCAACATCCACTCCCGCATTTAAATTCACACCGATCTCCGTTCCCCTGAAGATATTGTTCGCCACGACCACATGCCTGATCTTGTTGTAAACCCACCAGAATGAGAAGCTGATCGCAGTATCCAGCCCGGACCCCGGCTCCTCATCGATGAACGTGTTGCCGATGATATGGAGGTTATCTACCGAATTGGGGCCGTAGAAAACGATGCCGTAACCCGTGTTCCGGAATACGTTGTCCAAGATGGAGACGTACTGGATACTTCTTGTCCTGAACCTTATGTGGTTCATGGAGTGCCCGTGGAACGAGCAGCCCTTGACCATGGAGTAATCTCCCTTCGTGTAGAAGTAAACGGGAACCCTGCTGTTGTTCATGAAGCTGCAGTCGATCACGTTGAGATAACTCGCACCGATGTGGATCGCTGCGTCGTACCCCGTGGAGTTCATGGTAGAATCATTATGGCCACAGTTCCTGAGGGTCAGGGATTCGATCGTCACATGGTCAGCATAAACAACGATGGTGGAGTTCACACCGGAGCCGTCGATTATGGTTGTCAGATCATCGGTACCCTTTATCCTCACACTCTTTTCAAGGATCAGATGTTCGTAATAGGTCCCGGGATGGACCAGGATCGTGTCCCCTTCCATGGCATCGGACAGGGCGCCGTTGATGGTGGCGTACTCTTTTCCGGCTCCAACTTCCAGATCTTTATTCGAGAGGGAGGCCGACGTATCCTGGGGAGAGATGAACAATATCGGAAAGAGCAGGAGGATCGATATGAGCAGTGATATGCTGACCTTCATCTCCTCTCATCCTCCATGCGGCATTGAACGTGCTGGATGTACATTATGGTTGCGAACAAATGTTATTACCTTAAAAGGTCATGTTTAAATGGAAATAAATGAGCCCATCCACGAGACGATATTATGGTCCAGTCGATCGATCGGGGGAGGATACGGACGAATGAACGAGATAGACGGGGTAAGCATAAGGGCCCATCTCGAGGATGGGGACCTCAAGGCGATATCAGAGCTCCACGGGAGGTTATATTCGGACGAGTTCGGGTACGACCATACCTTCGCGCATCACGTTGATAGGCTCCTTTTCGATCTCGAGGATCTGGATGAGGATCGGGAGAGGTTCTGGATCGCCGAGATGAACGGAGAGATCGTCGGCTGTGTTGCCCTGGCAAAAGGGGACGGGGGGAAGGCGAGATTGAGGTTCCTGCTGGTGGATCCCAGGGTGCGAGGGATGGGGCTTGGGAGGAAGCTGGTGGATCTGGGAGTGGACTTTGCAAGGGAGACCAAGTACACCTCCATCTATCTGACGACCCAGCCGAACCTGATCAATGCGGGCAAATTGTACATATCTGCAGGATTTGAGCTGGAATGGGAGAGGGAGGAGGTCAAGTGGGGACGTGCGCTCATTGAACAGAGGTACGAGATGGACCTGAAAGGGTGATACGTGAGTGCACAGATATGTATTGAGGCATTGCTTCTACGCTGCAATAGCATGAAGGGGCCACTTGAACTGTCATGGACAAGGATTATGTGGAACATCGCTCATGCGCATTACATTGGGGGCCGTGATTTGAATATTGATGGAAACACCAAGATAGGCGAGCTGATCGAAAAGTATCCGTTCCTTCTGGATCATCTGACGGAGATCTCACCAAACTATTCCAAGCTGAAGGACCCGGAGATGATGCAGCAGATGGGACAGATAGCCACGCTTGATATGGTGGCTCAGATGGGCGGAATAGAGCTGCATGACCTGATCCAGGCGCTTGCGGCCCAGATAGAGAAGGTCACGGGTGAGAAGATGGAGGGAGATATTTCTCTGAAAGCTGGATCGGATGAGAAGCTCCAGGCCCTGAAATCCATCATCACCGACCTCCACTCCGGCAAGAGCGTCGAGGATGTGAAGCAGAGGTTCCTGGACCTCGCCACCGAGGTGGACTCATCCGAGATCGCCAGGATGGAGCAGGAGCTCATCGAGGAGGGGCTCCCCCAGGAGGAGATCAAGAAGCTGTGCGACGTCCACGTGGAGGTGTTCAAAGAGTCCCTGGAGGGCCAGGATAAACTGGATGTCCCTCCGGGCCACCCACTCCACACGTTCGTCAAGGAGAACGGGGTGCTGGATGGGTACCTCGATGTGATATCCAACATCATGAGCGGGATCGGAAAGGAGGGGGAGATATCCTTAGAGGACAGGGGGACCCTGATGAACTTCATGGAGTATGTGGGCAAGGTGAACCTGCACTACCTCAGGAAGGAGAACCAGCTCTTTCCATACCTGGAGAGGTACCAGGTCTCTGGCCCGAGCCAGGTGATGTGGGCGCTCCACGATGATATCAGGGGCATGGTCAAGGATGCGAATGCCAGCATAGAGGCGGGGGGCCTGAAACAGATCTGGGACAACCTCGACATCATGATCAGGACCATGAAGGATATGATCTACAAGGAGGAGAAGGTCCTCTTTCCCGTAAGCCTGGAAAAGCTGACGGACGAGGACTGGGGGGCGGTCAGAAGCGGGGAGGGCGAGATAGGCTTCGCCTGGGTGGAGCCCGAGGAGGGATTTGAGGGGACCGTTACGAAAGATGAGGTTCCCGAGGGGAAAGAGGTGAGGCTTGATGAGGGGCACCTGTCACTGGAACAGCTCAACTTCATGCTCAGAACGCTTCCCCTGGACATATCCTTCGTGGACGAGAACGAGAGGGTGAAATACTATTCAGCCACGGAGGAGAGGATATTCCCCAGGTCCCCTGCGGTGATCGGGAGGGAGGTCAAGCACTGTCACCCTCCAAAGAGCGTCCACGTTGTACAGAAGATACTGGATGAGTTCAAGGCTGGGAACAAGGACGTTGCGGAGTTCTGGATACAGCTTGGAGGGAAGTTCGTTCAGATCAGGTACTTCGCCGTAAGGAACGGGGAGGGGAAGTTCCTGGGAACGCTTGAGGTCTCCCAGGACATCACAGAGATAAAGAAGCTGGAGGGGAACCAGAGGCTTCTTGATTGGGATGGCATGAAGGAGTAAGTTCTCAAGGTGTTCATTCTAAATGAACAAGAAAGGCAGAAAGTGTTCATTCTAAATGGAAACCCTTATGTGTTGAATGAACAAGGGCGCAGGGAAGGAGAAGTTAACGACCTCCTTTCGGCCTACATACCTGCACACTTCAGCGAACTAATATATTCATATTCAGCTATCACTCGAGTGTGGGCAAAGAGCATGATCTGACGGGGAAAGACCTCCTTTTCATCCTGATCCTCAATATCGCCGTTCTATTCATTGGGGGGGGATTGATCCTTGCAGGGAACAACGAAAGCCTCTATTCGGACAACGAGCTGATATTCAACCTCTTCTCAGTCATCACGGAGCTGGGCAACGAAAAGCTCTACGTGATCGCGGCCACGATGTTGTATCTGGGATATGACAAGGGTTTCGCCCGAAGGATGTTCATTCTCTTTTTCGCAACGGTCTTTTCCACGGTATTTCTCAAACAGCTCTTCCACGACCCCAGGCCCCCCGCCAATAGGTTGCTGGGAGAGCAGATATCGGGATACGGCCTCCCCAGCGGCCATACTACGACATCGCTTGTGTTCTACGGATACCCGCTCCTCGCTCGCCTGGAAGGGAGCAGGGGTTTGAAGAGGGTACTTTTCACATTCTGCATTTTTGCGGTGGTCGCGGTCCCCGTTTCCAGGATAGTGATCGGGGTACATGACCTGCAGGACGTTCTGGGAGGATACATCGTCGGCATCATCATGATAATTACGTTCATGTGGGCCTATCCAAAGGTCGCATCCCGGATCTCCTCCTTCGAGACCTGGAGGAAGGTATCCTTCGGGGTCCTTGTGACGGGGCTTCTGTTCCTTTCGGGTTTGACCGTCCTGACGGCCTTGTATCCCGGGGAGTTCCACACATCGGTGGAGGAGTTGGGAATGGGTGCCGGGCTCCTGCTGGGATGCGCCATCGCCTTTCCCCTGGAGGACAGGTACGTCGGATATGAGCCGAAGGGCGTTCCCCTCCCCAGGAGGATGGTCCTGATGGTGGTGGGGCTCCTCCTGTCCATGGTGATCTATGGAGCTGCTTCCTACCTCTCTGGCCTGCTTCTCCCATCCTATATGGAGGGGGTGGCCGTGTTCTGCGTCCTCATATTGGGGGTCTCCCTGGTGTCCCCGTGGGTTCTGGTGAGGTTGAACTCCCTTTCGATACTGGACAGGATATCAGATAGGAAAATATAGGCATATCTCGCCCTAAATGCAAACTACAACATTATCTCAAGATCCCTGATCATTGAAGATTATCAACCTTCCATCGATGTGGTAGGATGGATCCCCAAACCTTTCAGAAATGTATCGAATGGACCTCTCGTGATAGAAGAACAGGTGGGTCTCATCGTTCTTGTAATGCCAGCTCTCGAAATCGGTGTCATCTGCCAATAGTTCGGTCAGGCAGAATATCTTCCCACCGGGGTTCAGAAGCGAGAACAGGGTCTTGAACTCCTTTTCCGGACGTTTGAAATGTTCCATAACCTCGGAGAGTATGACGTAATCATATTTTCTTGAAAAAACTGAAGCATCCACATGGAAGTAAGGATCGTAAAGATCGAGATGGTACCCTTTGTTCTTCAACAGATAGGAGATCACGGGGCCTTCCCCGCATCCGAAATCCAATCCAGAATTATCGGTTGAAAATGAATCCATCACGGCATCAACGAGCGGTTGAACGAACCCCTGATAGCGCGGGTCCAACACATCGTTATTGTGTGTCTCGTATCTCCTCTTCTCATCCTCATCCGTTAGATGATGCTGAGGCAGGAGAAAGGCACCAAGGCACCCATCACACCGATGGTATTCGCCCAGATGGCCTATATGGAAAGGGAGGGCGTTGGAATTGCACAGGGGGCACTTCATCAAGTGTCCTGAAGCTTATACGGGCTTAAATGTTCTCGGTGGAAAACCGAATTCACAGCCCTGGGGAATCGAGCTAGTATATCGCCTACCAATTTCCCTGGCCGTCCTGGTGGCAACTATTTCAAATGTAGAAAGTACAAAAGGACCATCGCTGTGAAGAAAAAGGCCATCAGTATTGGTGGGATACACCTCGATCCATTTAATAAACGAACGCTCAATTTATTATCCATTGATTGCATATCATTCTTTCGAGAAGCGATAGGAGAACCTATGATGATCAGGATATTCCACGTATTGGGACTTTACCTCATGATCATATCCTCTCTCCTTCTCCTTTCCACCAATTCATACGGATGGGAATCGGAATATGAGGGGCCAATTTGGCCCATGGAACTTGGGAATTGTCAGAACGACGGGGGGTGCGAGGGTAGCTATGGAGACGAAACACCGCAGTTCCTGTGGAGCCTGGATCTCGAGGGGAGGACCACTTCCCCGCTGATCGATGCTGAGGGGAACCTGATAATCGCCACATCGGACCAGCACCTCTACTGTCTCTTCCCGAACGGGACCATCAAATGGAGCACGGGAATAGGATTTTATCCAGCAAATACCCCTGCGATCCTGAGCGACGGCACCATTATAATGACCCAGTACAGCGACGCGGTCCATGCTTACACAAAAGATGGGGTCCACCTCTGGGAACACTACTCTGCTGTTGACCATCAATCTCCCCCTGCCGTGGGCCCGGATGATAACACCTTCATCGTATGTGAGGATATGGTGCTCTCCATCACACCAGATGGTGAGTACAGGTGGAACCAGGTGGTGGATGGAGACGTCTACTCCCCTCCATGTGTGGGTGAAAATGGAGAGATCTACATACACAGTCAGGGGGATTATCACCCTGCCGGTTCCGGGAGGACCTTCATCTATTCATTCGACCCCTCCGGATTGAAACAGTGGAGGCAGGGCATAAGTGGATTCGGTGCGCCCATGATCCTGGAAGATGGCAGGATCTTCGCCGCGGGGAACAGGAAGATCGCCTGCCTCAACAGTGACGGCACTAATAACTGGACCGTGGAGATCGAAAAAGGTAGGGTGGGAAGCAGTGCGGCGACCGACGATGACGGCAACATCTACTTCGTGATGGGGGATACGGGATATCGGGCAAGCGATGGGCACCTGTATTCCTTCTATCCCAATGGAACCATGCGGTGGATCGTGGAGGATGTGGGACATGGAGCCTATCCATTGGTCGATGGCGATGGGAGGATCATCCTCTGCAACGATCGGGGGCTCTGCGCATTTTCGACCGATGGGGACAAACTGTGGAGGCTCCCCATGTTCGGCGAATACTCCGGCGTGGTGATCCATCCCAACGGGAATATCTATATCACAACCTGGAATTCGAACCAGCTATTCTGTGTCGGACAAGGAGAAGATATCGTTCCACATCGGCCCCTGAACGTGAAAGGGGATGTGAACGATAATGGAGGCGTATCCCTCACCTGTGAGCTACCGACGTTCGAGACATACCCCTTCATCTCCAGTGTGAACGTATACCAGAAAAAAGGCGGGGAGTACGAGAGGATAGAGACCTTCGGTAAGATCCGTGATCCCTGGGAATGGTCACAGGGCGAACTGGAGTTCAACGACGAATATATCGACGTGTCCGTGAAACAGTACTTCTATTTCACCTTCGAAAACAGGCTTGGCGAGAGCGAGCCCTCGGAGGTGATCGTGGTGTTCGATGAGAGTGTTATCTGGGGCAGGATCTGCGTCGGCTCGGTCCTGGGCTCCACCGTGATCATCATGATCGGGGCCGTCGTCACCATGATCATCGTTTACAGGCGGAAGAAGCTCAATCCACGCACATGATGTCGTATTCCCTTCCCTCAAACTCGTAAATGGGCTCATTTCCCAGCATATCCTCGAGTATATAGTAGAATCTTTCCAGGTATTCTCCGTAAGTGGCAAGGTCCAGCTGATAGATCCCATCGGATAGCCGATCCGCCTCACCTCTGTCGTCGGAATCCATCCCCGATGTGTCATGTTCCGTGAAGGTCGAAAAGGTGAAGGTGACGTTCGTTGCGAACACGTTCTCCCCGTAGTTAGAGTCCATATCGCTGGACCCGGGGGCGAGCTCACATTCGTTTATCCTGAAGCTCATCATTGCGTTCTCATTCGTGATGTTTGTGGTGGCATTTACGAAATAGAAGGAGAAATGGCCCATCCCAAAGCTGTTCGTGTAATGGCTGTACCTTCCCTCCTTTGTCATATTGTAGGCCTCAATAAGTGATATCAGCTCGCTCTCCTCGAAATATATGTCGTCGTAGGTAGCAGACCGGTGTATTCCTGAATAGGTGTATATGGAGTAGCCCGCCCCGTAGTAGCCTCCCATACACCCACATGTGATCAGAGTGAGAACGAGAACGATAGGAATTGCCGGAGCTCCTCTCATGCTAAACATGCCTGACATCCCATTATCTCTCTACAGATAGATAAGTGGTTGCTCCTGTCATCTTCAGGAGGAATTGGGGCCCTCAACCTTCCCCAAAAACCGGAATTTACGTTGATCTGCTCAAATAAAATGCTTAAATTGAGCATCCAAGTGCACAAATTCATTATAATTTATGCAGTTGACTGCACAAATTTAAATACTCTTGTGACGTTTCAGTTTCATGGACGAGGCCACCCTGAGAATGATCCTCCTGGGACAGAAGGAGGAAAAGACCAGGATCCTGAAAGATAAGAACCTCATAGAACGGGAGTACCTCGATAAAACAAGACCGCTCCTTGGGTCTGCCTCCACAAAGGTGATATTTGGCGTCCGTAGATCCGGAAAATCGACCCTTGCCCATCAACTTCTATCGGACCATGAATATGCATATATCAATTTCGATGACGAGCGATTGGTAGGGATCACAAAGGAGGAGCTGGACCACGTATTTCAGATATCATGCGGACTCATTGATCGACCAACCCACGCTCTCCTGGACGAAATCCAGAATGTGCCCGGCTGGGAGCTTTTCATCAACAGGCTCCAAAGAGAAGGGATGAACGTTATCATCACAGGCAGTAGTGCAAACCTTTTAAGCACCGAACTGTCCACTCACCTTACAGGGAGATACCTGCCAATATTCATGCTACCATTCTCGTTTCGGGAATCTCTCATTGCCAGAGGATCCGGCATCCCGGCAGGGGACGGGATAACAACGAGAAAAGCAGAGCATCTGAAAACAAGAGCAGAGGAATATCTTCGATCTGGGGGGTTCCCCCAGGTGGCCCTGGACCCTGACAACGCCAGATTATACCTCAATACACTTTACAATGATATCATCAACAAGGATGTCATAGGTCGATTTCATCCCAAATATGTCCGAACTCTCCGCGAACTGGCTTTATTCCTTACCAGTTCAAGCTCCAATCTTATGACCTATTCGAGCCTGAAGAAGCGCTTTGATCTGAGCAGTACGCATACCGTGATGAACTATGTGAACTACCTGACGGAGGCATCACTCCTGATGATCGTTGACAAATTCACCTTCAGACAGAAGGAGAGATCCACTTCTCCCAAAAAGGTATACTCTATCGATACCGGCATTGTGGAGCTCCTCTCCATATCTCCAGGGGATCAGATAGCGAACCTTCTTGAAAATGCGGTATTTCTGGATCTGATCAGAAGAACTTACCTGGATCCGACCTTTTCCATCAACTACTGGAGGGATTATCAGGACCACGAGGTGGACCTGGTCCTTTCAAGAAACCGTAAGGTGGAGATGCTCATTCAGGTCTCGATGATATCAGATATTGCTGATATGAACAAGAGGGAGATCCGGTCCCTTGTGAAAGCGTCGAAGGAGCTTCGATGCGAGGATCTCCTTCTAATCACCTGGGGCCTCGAGGGAGAGGTGGAGGAAAAAGGTCAAAAGATCAAGATGATACCATTCTGGAAATGGGCACTATACGCGTAGAATGGCGCCCGGACATCCACAGGATGAGGTCATTCCATTCAAACAGAGGGGTCCTCAACCTTCCCCATGAACAGGATCTGGCCTGTGGCCTTGTGTTCTATGAGGAATATGAACGGGTGGTCCGCCCTGAACTCAACTGGGGTTGGTTCGTCCCCTCCGACGCCACCTGTAACTGAGACCACTACCGCGGTGGCTGCAGCCGCTTCCGTTCCCTCCTCGTTGACCTCAACGAAGGATTGATGGATCACATCACTGATGAAGAGATCGACCTCACATATACCACTGAAATCGGCATCACCCGAGAAAGCGGTGGGCATCCCCATCTCGATCAGGTACTGGTTGAGGTTGTACTTCAGCTCGAACTTGAAGGAGGGCAGGTATATATCGACCCATTCGCCGGACAGGTCCGACTTCAGATCTCTCAGATATTCATAGGTAAGGTCGGACTCCAAACCGGAGATATCATTCTGTTTTGGTAGAAGGACATACATCGATAATTCATCGTCCTTGTATGGGAGCTGAAGCATCTGAACATCATCGTTTTCCGCATAATTGATATCTATCTCCTCGTCGCACATGTTCATGGTCTCAACCATATTCGATGTCCCATCCGTCAGGTGGAAATCACGCTCCATGGTCGCCTCCTCATCGAACTGCCACTTCCAGTCCGCCTTGAAGTATATGGCGTTCGTGAGTATCAGGTAAGTGAGGGAGTCTATCAGGTCCGGGGAGATCAGGTCCTTGATCTTACCATTTGTCTCCCCCTCCACCCAGGCGTTGATGGTATCGGCGGAACCCGTGGGGTCACCCTCGAAGTCCAGCTGCTGACCTCCTGCCAGATAGTCGTTCTCAATGGTGTATTGATAATCTTCGATCAGGGTCTCTCCCTGTTTGAGCCAGTAGGCGTTTGCCGTACTCAGCTCATAGCCTGTCCCTTCGGGATTGAGCTCTGACTGGAGCGATCTCACCATATCCCTCCTGGTCTCGTCATCGGTGGGAAGCTCGATCACGCTCTGTATCTCCTCGGCGGTCATTCCCCTTGCTCCCTCGTACGCCATTCCCAGTGCGATCATTATGGAATAGGGGGAGAAGAATACGTTATCGGTCCCATCTACCAGATGCCTGTACATCTCAAGGGAGAAGTCGTTGGATGAGTTCACCAGTTCGTTCATACCTGCGTAAACCGGCGAATTATCAACGGTCCCCTTCGACCCCTCATTATCTGTGTCGATGCACCCTGATAGCAGGGCCACCGAGGCCATCAATACGATAACGAGTGAACTTTTCATCTTCATGGGTACCCCTTCTATCGATGTAATGTGTCAGAACAGGATATAAAGACAATGGAACAGAATTAATACAAATCCCAGGTCCGAAAAGCCCTTTTTCGAGGTTCGAACTGTTGTTACAAACGCCATAGGCAGGTATCTAAAATAAGTGAAACCTTCCATTTCAAGAACCATTATATATTGATGGATGAGATGTTCGAGCTGGTGAGAACATGGAAGAGGTTGAAAAAGCAAAGAAGGAAGCTCTGAAAATGCTCCGATCCGTCCAGACCCTGGATGATGTGAAGGAACATGACCAGGAGATCGTTGACCTTATGGTGGGCTTTATCACCGCCTCGGTGAGAACACTTGAGAATTGGTTCGAGGAGATCCTCTCGTTGGAGCCCGAAAAGAAGATGGAAGAGATCGAGAAATTCCAGAATACCAACTACCTTTCCGATGAGGAGATCAATGCGGAGTTCGAGCGTATAGACACGATCGAGGGGTCGGGAGAGCACCTGGAACCGTTCATGGGGCAGTTTGAAGAGAGAATAAACCCCCAGATAGAAAAGACCGGGCAGATGATGGAGAAATTAATGGCTGACCTCGGTGGGGCCATGGGCGAGGCTTTTGGAGAGATGGGAGAAGTTTCACCTCTGGGGGAAGGCACCATTAAGGAACCACCCGTAAAGGTCCCATGGGGGGACTCCTTCAACAGCGATGATAAGGTCGTGTGGGCAAAGATATCCGATTTGAGTTCCATGAACACGATCTGTACCGTCGGCGATCTGGACTTCCTTAAAACCTTCATACCCAGGACGTACGCGGGGATATTCTCCGAACTTGTTCCGGAACTGGAGGGTATCAAGAAATCGGTAAGTGAGGATGGGAGTCCTCTGGACGAATTTCAGGAACGCCTGGTTCAAATCGAGCAGATCAAGCTCCTGACAATGGAGGGGTTCCAGGCGGAGATGAAAAGGATGTCTGCCATCCCGAAAGCCTCGGAGGAACTTGCCAGGATCGGGGAGGAATCCATGACCGGTGCCGCCCCGCATATCGAGGGGATCGAAAAGCTGCTCAAGGATATCAAAAGCTCGACATGAAAAAAATGGAGAAATGTGAGATCTGAGCCCACCGTCTCTAAACGTAATTTCAAAATTAAAAAAGGGACCCCGTCCTTGTTTCTACAAGGATAGGGTCCCCATATGTTGTTGGTTCAGATAAAATGATATTAAACAATATTATTCAACGGATACCGTTGATGGATAATGGATAATCTCAATATCTCTGGGGCCTTCTCTTCTGGTAGCAGTCCCTGCAGTACACTGGCCTATCGCCTGATGGTTTGAATGGTACCTGGGTCTCCTGCTTACATTCTGCGCATATTGCATCGTGCATCTCTCGAGGTGGCCTATCATAGCCGCCTCCACGTCTATCATCATACATACTATATTTCCGTTCGCCTTTTGGAAGCGACAAAAACACTCAGACAGAGGAGTTATAATAACTTATCGGCGGTTTTGCTTGAAATACCACTTAAAAACCGTAGATTTAGTGGGGAGGAATGATGGCGGGGGGGGGTGTTTTGGGTCATGGCCTTGCAAGATCCCATGCCGCTTTTGGGCCCGACATCCCACCGTGATCGACATCAACCGAATATTGACAGTATCATTTCGCCCTGATCGGTCAAGGTGTACTTTCCCCTCCTGTCCTTTCTGATCCAGCCCTC
>JAGLEG010000237.1 GCA_023145185.1 Thermoplasmata archaeon | reverse complement strand
GCCTGAGCAGATCCCTACTTCCGGGTGCGAAGCCCAGGATCAATATCGTAAGCTTCACAAGGGCCATCATGTGGATGTCCCGGCGGGACTCCCCCTTCATCACAACATCCATGAGATACAGGGCGGGGATAATGAAAAGGAGCTTCAGCGGGTACATCACCGCCGCTGTTCCCGTAAGATCGATCAGTATAGCGGGCAGCCTATGCTTCTCGACATATCCATAATGGTCAATTCCAACATAGGTGGCGGATGCGTCAAGCATGTGGCCACCCAATATCATTATGTTCACACCGTTGAATATCACACCTATCTTTTCATACTTACCGGAGAGATACCACAGAACAGCTGTGATGATGGAAAGGACAAACAGTGTAAGCCCGATGATCATCGCCGCACCCATTACGTTACCATCAGGAACAGTGTCAGTTGCCCTGATGTAATGTTGGTAGAAATCACTCTTTGTCATCCACGCCCCATAGAATACAGATACGAACAAAACGACCTCCGACCAGAAGATCAGAAGCATCCATTCGTACCGTTGTATCCTTCCGGAGAGTGCAGCACAGGATGATACCATGACAGATATAGAAATGAAGATCAGAAATGAGGGGGGCCCATTCCACCAGCCAGGGTCCATCTCAAGAAGAAGGGAGGTAACAAGGCCGGGGATAATTAGAAAGAGCCACAGGGCGATCCTCTGGTACTGTCCGCCCCCTGGCCAATTTCTCTCGATCCAGACGGAGAATAAAAGGGTCATCAATGTGGAGATGCCAAGAAATATGTAGATCAACGGCGAGATGAAGATATACTGCAGTGGTTCTTTGAACAGCTCCATATCCTCGAGAACCCTCAGGGAGGGGCCCAGGAGTATCACCGGAGATAGTGCGACGAAAAAGGGAAGGCCCACACGAAGGTCCAGTTTTTGAAACAGGCGATGGATATAATATACAGATATCGCAAGGATCGAGCCATAGGTGAGTGTATCGACCCAGTTGTATGAGGATGTGAGCTCATCTGTCCCTCCCGCATCTGAAACGATCGGCCCCCAGAAATATTTCCACACAAGACCATCCCAGAAGATATCGGGGTATAGCAGGCACCCTAACACGAGCAGCAGTAGGGACACTATCGCAATTATGCCAATTATGACCTCCGTGGAAACCGATCTCACATCATCCCAAATGAGGTGCTCGAATATATCATCTACTGATACTCAAGGAAAAAAATATAATATGACCTTACAGGTTTCCGATAGATATATCTAGTAGGAATACGATGATTCAAACGCTCAAAGGAGTATTACCTTACTGGAGGATGTGATGCAATGTTCCAGAACACAGTAAAAGGCCTGGGGAAGATATTCAAGACCAACAATTTCGAGAACCTGATCATCATGGTGGAAGGTTACACGGGAGCGATGAAATCCACTTTCACCTACTCGATAATGTCAAAATATCTCGACAACAATCCGGGGAAGATCGGCCTCTACGCCACGATAGAGGAGACGAAGGAATCACTTTTAAAGAACCTGAAGTCCGTGGGGATAAAACCCAATGATCGCATCTTCATCGCAGATTACAACAGGACCCGTGAGATGTACAGGGAGGAGTCCGAGAACACCGATTTCATGGAGCTTACCGAGAAGCTCATCGTCTCCACCAAGGAGGAGAGGGGGGACTCTTTTTGCGTGTTCGCCCTGGATTCACTCAATGCGCTCTACACCCTCACAAAGCTGGATAACGAGCAGCTAATGAGGATGAGGATCTATTACTTCTTCAAACTTCTCCGCGATGCGGGGCTCACCTCGTTCATACTAAAGGAGATGCCAAGGAACGGGCAGTACCTCATCAAGGAGAACGAGAACTTCCTCTCGGACGGTGTCATCGAACTGGGGATCAAGAGGACCATGGAGGGGAAGAAGAGGTTCATCGAGGTGATCAAGATGAGACAGAACCAGCACTCGATGAAACAGTATATCATGGTGGTGGAAGAAGACGGATTGGCCGTCATGGGCCCATCGGTCGATGATATGTGATCTCCTGAATCCATACCTTAAAGGTACGTCAATCGATCCCTGATCAGTTTGGAAGATGTGAAAATTGAACTGATATGATGCAAATCGGATTTTTTAATTTAAGCTTAAACAATGTTCAGCTCTAGGCTGAGATTTCCTGTTAGGCTGATATGTCGATCATCTCTTAAGCAGGAGGACAGTTCACGAATCGGAGATTCGTCCTGTTTTTTAATTTAAGCTTAAACAATGTTCAGCTCTTAAATTAAAAAAAAAAGGGCAGACCTCCCGAACGGAAGGCCTGCCCTCTGGCATTACATCTACTCTGCGCCATCTCCCATCTCAGCCAGGAGATCGGACAGGGACTTGCCTGCATCCGAGCTCTCTTGATGTTCAAGCTCCTCACTGGGGACGTGCTGCATATCACCCGATTCCACCGCGATCGTCTCCTTGGCAACGAGGTTCATCCAATCATCCTCCGACCCCTCCTCCACAAGCTGCGGGGTAAACTCCTCCAGATCCTCGCCCTCCAGGCCCTCCCCCGGTTCCACCGCTCCCTCGATCACGCTTCCCGCCTTATCCTCATCATCCAGGGACTTTCTCAAGCCCTTCGGCTGTGGAGCGGTCGTGGATTCAATGCCCAACTCCGACTCCAGATCCTCTATCGAACCGTACCCATACTTGCTCTTATCCTCCGGCTTCTTCCTCAGAACGAAGAAATATACCGCCACAACACCTACTATCACCAGGACCACGAGGATCACTATCGCGAGTATCTTGGTAACCATGTTATCCTCTTCCTCAACCGGGGGCCGTCCTTCATCAATGGGAGTAATATTCAGGGTTATCTCCTTGCTCCTTTCAACGCCCATCGTGGTATTGAAGAAAAATGTCAAGATATAGGTTCCAGGCGTCGCATCGGGGCCTACCCGTATGGTTGCTGTCAATTCAAGCGCACCTCCAACGCTGATCTTCTTCCAAGCCGAATCCTCCTCAAGGATATCTGGATACCATGTCACCACAACACCAGGTACAAGTTTGGTGGAGACCTCCTGTATCACAGCCTCATTCTGACCCTTGTTTACAATCTCGAACTTCACAAACGAGCTCTTATCTTGAGGGATCTTGAGGTTATTGGTGTCCGAGTTCACCAATATGGCGTAGTTATCCTCATCGTTAATGGTGAACGAGTATACCCCACTGGTACAGTTCCCGATCCAGACCTCTTTGGCTCGGGGGATAACGGTCCAGTAATAGGTGCCAAAGGTCACACCTGTTGGCGTGAGCTCGAGCGAAGTTGTAGAGGCCCAGAATGCCACCGGATCCCTGTTCAATACAAGTTCCTCATCCGCGTGTATGTAGACATCATATGTCACATCGGAGGGGAGGAAGAATATCACAGACCAGTTCAGCTCAACATCCTCGGCTTTCTCGAACTGAGCTCCGTCAGGTGGGGCTATGAGCTCTACATCTGGATACCTCAGGGCCGTATCCACCATGATATTGTATATCTCTGAATATTTCTCCGTCCCTGCACCATCTGTTGCCTTGATCTGAAGGTAGTTGTCGGCACCCTCCGATAGCCCCTTGAGGGTTTTGGTTAATATGAAGGTCTCCTCCTCCTCTGTTGTGTAGTATTCCTGTACCCATTTCCAGGCGTTACTTCCAAGCCAATTCTCCCGGTCGTTCAAACCCAGGCTCGTATATCTGTAATATATGGAGCCGGACCTCAGAAGGGAGCCGCCGAAATCGGTAATATTCACTACCACATCGATCTCATCGTAAGGCAGCCAATCCACAAATGAGGGAGTGATAGCCTCGAAATTGATCGTCTCCATATCCACAAGTAAGGTCGAGTTCCTGGAAAGGCCCAGGTTCCCCACCTCGTCCTCCGCCCATATGAAAATGGTATGGATCCCCTTCCCGGGAAGCATCAGCTCGAACTGGGTCTTGTTGATCGGGGTCCCGTTCCTTGTGCCTGCCCCATCAGTATATGCCCAGTAGTAGGTCCTGATGCCGGAACCGCCGCTGTCCAGGGACCCCTGCCATGTTAAAAACACCTGCGTCTCGTTGTCGAACCGTGCCCTTGAATCCTCGAAGCTGTCCGCGTGAATTGTGACCTCACCTGGTGCGGACGGAGGTGTTCCGTCCGTATTGATCAAGTAATTCAGATCAGTAAGGTCGTTCTCCAGGGGAATCCCGGATATGTTGAGAATGTAATCCACGTCATTTTGGGAGTTCAATGGAGTCCTTATGGAAAAATTGATCATCTCACCCGGGGTCAAGTTCCTGGGGATCATCTCACCCTCATCGCTCCAGAGGTTCAATGTGAAGCTATCGGCGGCGGGGTAGATCGAATCTCCTCCCGCATAGACGATCTTTGGGCCCGAGAAGGTGATCAGTTCGTCACACTGGGTCCATGAACCGTTCTCCAACACCCCCTGAACCTCGGATTCCACAATGATCTCACCTTCGTGTGTAAGTTTGTTCCTCACCCTCAGGAAATCAAATATTGTTATGGAATCGCCCAGGATGTTGTCTCCAATTGCCTCTACCTTGAAAAGACGATTGTAACTGCTGGAAGGTGTTGACCAGTTCCAGTGGAACATAAGTGTGAACTCCACCTGGGCTGTCTTCCCCACCCATGTCACGGTGGAGTCAAGCACATCGACATAGTCGCCATTATCAACGATCGACCAGGCCTCGTCTACGTTATCGTATGTCAAGCGGAGGCTGCCCTTATTGTGTTTTAACTCGATCTTGATAGTGGTCAGATCGCCGGGGCCGTCCACCGTCTTCACCCTGGCAGAGAAGGTGTACGGTCTGAGCATTGCGTAGGCAACATTGCTATCCGAATCTGGATCGTTGAAGATCACCTCCTGGACGGATAATCTGACCGGAACCCCCATCTTCCAAACTCCATGCCTGCTACCACCAAACACCCAGATATCCCTTGTCTCGGTATCGAAATAGGCTGCATGCCCATCGAGGGTCCCATGGTTTGGAACGGAGTATAGATTGCTGTTGAAGGAGTTCTCCAGGATCCTGTAGCTGTGCAGGTCCTCGCTTGAACCGCCGCCGGATATCAGTATCTCGCGGGTGAGTGGGTCGTAACAGAGCTTTGCAAATGCCTTGGCAGAGGGATTGGAAGCCCAGTCCAACTCGGTCCACTTCCTGTTCGTGAAATTGAACTTCCACATATCATCATCATAATCGGGGTTGGTCACTTTCTCGTGCCATCCGCCAAAAAGGAACAATTCGTTCATATCGGTATCTATGACCAGTCCAGCGCCCCATCTTCCCCCGGGTGTGGGGGAGAGGCCGAGGAACTGATTGAACATCTTGCTCACCGGATCGAAGGTGAACATGTCATCGTAAACCGACTTGTCGTTGGAGGTCTCGACCGGATAATAACAGCCTCCATAGAAATATATCAAACCGTCCTGCTCGTTGTATACCATCTCGAAAGCGAACCTCTCCCCGGGCCCTGCCGCCTCATATACCTTGGTCCAGGCGTTTGTTGTGAGGTCGACCTTCCAGAAATCAGCAAGGGACCAGTACCTTCTGTTTTGCTGGTTACCGGTGGTGTATGTTCCGCCATACATGTACACAGCGTTCTCGTCCTCCACGTAACACAATGCTGCATCACTTCTGTAGTGGGGGTCCTCGGCCGCGGTATTGTATATTGGGCCAACCCACTTCTGTGTGGTGAGGTCAAAATAGTAGAAATAGGCTGTCGTGTTGCCTCCGCCATAGCCGGAATTGACGTTTGGGCCGATGTAATACAGCCTATCCCGGTCCCTGTCATGTGCGAAGATCCCGTTGTCCCTTGATGGACTTCTCACGTGGTTGTCAAAGGTGGACCACTCCAGCGTGGTCATGTCAAGGTAGGCTATGCTCCTTTGAGTGGAACTGGTCCTTCCCCCGAAAATGACATACCGATCGTCCACACTCGAATATTGCCTCGCGTACCTGTAACGTCCGTATATGGAATTACCCAGGTCCGCAAATGACCACTCACTGGTAACAGTATTGTAGGACCACAGCCGCTGGTCCCTGCTCGACCCGTTCAATCCGCCCCAGATGTACAGGGTATTGTCCGCCTGTCGGAAGAATATCTTGGATTCACCCTTGGCTCCAATGCCCAAAGGCGTGAACAGCTGGCTCCACGTCTGTGTTACCATATCGTATTCCCACAGTTCCTCCAGGTAGATGCCATTATCATCATCGATCTTGTGATATCCGCCCCAGAGGTATATCTTCTGGCCCACCTCATCAATGGCCATATCATGGGAATATCTGAGGACCATCCCGGCCTCCCTTCCATCGTTGGGAAGCTGGGTCACAGCGTAATTACCATTAATATCGACCTTGAAGAAACCAGAGAGATTGCTGTTTGCCTGCGTTCCATCTCCCTGCCCCATATGCAGATACAGGTCCTGGTTCTGCGTATCAAGGATCATGGGCGTCCTGCTTCTCTGTATTGTCAAGAGGCTTGAATCGGGTTTGGTCCAGGTCTCAGTGGCCACATCGAATTCCCAGAGGTCATTGATATTTGAACCGTCCTGGATACCACCGTAGACGTACAGCTTCCCGTTCTTCTCGTCTCCAGCGTAGGAGGAACGGTACCTTGCACTTGGGCCATATGTATACAACATCGCCTCCCAGGTCTCGGTATCAAAGTCATAGGCGAACATGTCATCATATGCTCTATGGCTACCCGAACCCTGAGTGCTGTAGTACCCACCACCGTAGATGTAGGCTTTGTTGGTGGTGCTATTGTAAACCATGTTACCGTCCTGGCCTCCGCTGTGGTATGAAAATCGATCCCACTCCAGCCAAGGTTCGCTCCTTGTGGGAAGGTCAACGTCAAGATCATCATCTGAGTGGATACCTCCACGAAGGTTAGACGAATCTACCGATTCGTCATCATCATTGGATCCCACATCGATCGTCTCTTCCCCCTCCCGGGATGGGCCCTCATAAGCTGTATCATCGGATGTTACCATGCCAATGGGCAGCGTGAGGATCAAGGTCATGATCAACGCAGAAAGAATACTGAGGGCACTCCACCTTTTAGAACTCACATATATCACTCCAGATATGGGTCTTTCCAGACCTGATCGCTCAGGTTGAAAATATTTACCCAGAGGTTAAAGCACCGTACTGATATTATAATTTTCTAGGATGATGGCAGTAAATCCGGAAAAACGGTCATAAAAGGTGATCAACCGGACGGATGGCCCTGGAAAAATGATCTCACTTACCATCCAGATATTGGATTATCGCCACAGCGGTCTTTGCGGGTATCGAACACCGTTTCTTGAGTTCGGTCGCACCGAGATCGCGTATCTCATCAAGGCTGCGGTATGAGGATAGTATCCCCATCGCTCTTTTTTTCCCTATGCCCTCTATCTCCTCTAACACGGATCGATCCACCGTCCTCGTCTTGCGCTGATAGGCTACAGCAAACCTGTGGGCCTCGTCCCTGACCCGCTGAAGCAACTTCAAACCAGGATCTGACCGCTTCAGTTTAAGTGGCTCCATTCTCCCTTCCACGTAGATCTCCTCCTCCTTTTTTGCCAGACCTATCGTGGGGGGGTGCTCGCCCAGACCAAGTTCGTCGTAGGCAGATAATGCCGCGTTGAGCTGCCCTTTTCCCCCGTCGACCAAAACGAGATCGGGCATATCTCCGTCCGATTCCCTGATCCGTCGATATCTCCTAAACACCGCCTCCCTCATTGAGGTGAAGTCATCGTTCCCGCTGGTCCTTATCCTGAATCTCCGATAGGAGCTCTTTCTTGGTTTTCCCTTGATGAACTGTACCATGGAGGCGACCGTATTGGTCCCCGAGAGGTGGGAGATGTCGAAACCCTCTATCTTGAGGGGTACATTCTCAAGTTCCAGAGAGGCCTTCAACGAGAGGATGGACTCCTCTGAATCTATGGCAAAAGAGCTCCTTCTGGAGAACATTTGGGCATTGCGGACGGCCATCTCCACAAGAGATCTCTCCTGTGCCCCCCTCGGCCCTCTGATCACCACCCTGGACCCAGCCTTTGCAGACAGGAACTGCGCCAATTCGGCCCTTCGTTCCACCTCCATGATAGGGGGAGAGATCACTATGCGGGGAGGTACATATCCGGAGATAGCATAGAATGAGGAGATGAACTCCTCACCAACATCGGAGGTGGCCCTTTCGCCTTCAAGGGAGAAGGGAACGACATCCGCGACCCGACCATCCCTCACCTCCACTATAGATGCGTGTGAGAGGTCCTCCGTAAACGAGATGATATCAACATAGCCCCCCTTCAGCAGGACGACTTTCTGGGAGGACCTGACCTTCTCCAAACCTCCAAGGATGTCACGTATCATGGCCGCCCTCTCGAACTCCTTTCCGGTGGATGCATCCCACATCTTTCTCTCGAGTGTTTTGGTAAGGGATGACCTTTTCCCTGATAAAAATTTTACAAGGCCCTCCACAGCGACCCTGTAATCCTCCTCATCGACGTCCCCTTTACACGGCGCCAAACACCGGCCAAGGTGGTATTCCAGACAGGGCCTGGATGGCTTGCTCATATCCCTGCGGCATGACCTTATCGGGAAGATCTTTCGGAGCCAGCGCATGGATCTCCTTACTGCTCTGGGATCGCCGTGCGGCCCGTAGTGGTCCCCCAACTGCCGCTCTATTCCGCGCACATGCACCATGGATGGAAATCTCTCCCTCGTTATGACGATGTATGGGTAGGATTTTCCATCCTTCAACCTCACATTATACCTTGGTTGATATCTCTTGATTAGAGTATCTTCGAGGACGAGCGCCTCCATCTCCGATGCTACGGATATCCACGTTACCTCGTCTGTGAGTTCATGAAGCAGGATCTCTTTCGAACTTCTCCTGTCGGTGAAGTGAGACCGCACCCTCGCCTGAATGTCCACGGCCTTTCCAATATAGATCGGGATGTCATCACTGGACTTGAAAATGTAGACGCCGCAGCTCCTTGGC
>JAGLEG010000236.1 GCA_023145185.1 Thermoplasmata archaeon | reverse complement strand
ATGCTGATGGAGATGGTGTTTTCGAGTACCTGAAGGAGGCGCGTGCGGTCTCTTTAAAGGTGGACGCGGATATCGACGGGAATCCCGAGCTGGAAGGGTACCATGTCGCATACAGGGAGCTTGTTGACAGCGACTCGGATGGAAATATTGAGTTGAACCACACCTTTATTCTCATGGGATGGAAGGTTGACGCTGACTCGGACGGGAACATCGATAAGGAGAGGGCGCTTCTGATCAACAAAACCTCGAAGGATACCAACTCGAACGGTTTCTTCGAGATCGTCGAGGAGCTGACCCTTGGCGTCTTGAAGGTGGACGATAACTCCGATGGGGTGGTTGACCACGAGAGCGTCTCCGCGCAGTCGAGAAAGGTGACAGATCAGAACGATGATGGGACCTCCATCAACGAGGAGACGAACAGCTGGTCCCACTCCAAGTGATAGCGCCGAGCAGAGTGTGTAAAGATAGTAAGACGTGCTATGGGGGGTCTTTTGGCCCCCCTTTTTTTTATTAATACCACAAGGTCCTTAAGCGTACTTCACGATGTGAGGGTGGAAGTGGGAACATGAAGAAGGTGTACAAACACGGGGAAGTTGTGTTGAAGATCAGCCACGAGAAGTGCACGGGCTCCGGCGAGTGCGTGGAGGCGTGCCCGATGAATATTCTGGAACTGGTGGCAGGGAAGTCCGTTTGCGTGGATATCGAGAAATGCATTTCGTGTTGTGCCTGTGTGAATGCCTGCCCCGAGAAGGCGATCAAGCACTCCATGTGCAATAGCTGATGTTCGTAGGGGGTCCTCCACTTGATCGCGGCTCGATATCGGAGGAAAGTCCCTCCCGATCAGAATTGAAGATCGCATGATCTGGTGAGTTCCAGCATGAATTCAACGAACGGGCGAAGGTCTCCATCGTTCTGAGCCCGTTCCAGGCACTTGTAATATTCCAGTTTCCTTCGGTTGGGTATGTTCACCATTGGAAAGTTGTTCCGATGGAGGATGAAGTTCATCAGAAGCCTTCCCACCCTCCCGTTTCCATCCACAAAGGGGTGGATCGTCTCGAAACCGATGTGGAAGTAGGAGGCGAGGACAAGAGGGTGGAGTTTGTCCTTATTTCTCGTGTACCAGGAGAGGAGCTCCTTCATGTCCTGCGGGACGTCTTCTGGCGCAGGGGGCATCCATTCGACCCCCCTTATGAAGGCATGAACCGTCCTGTATCGCCCTAACTGCGATTCGAGGTCACCTCCCAGCGTCCCCTTCATCACAAGGGTGTGGAGTTTGAGAATGAGCTCCCTTGAGATGTTCTCCTTGTATGACAGGATATGATCGAAGGCCTCTCTGTGGTTGATGGCCTCGCTGATCTCCCGAATATCTTTTGAAGAAGGGGTTATCCTCTCGAAGAGGAGGGTCGCCGTTTCCTGCAATGTGAGGGTGTTCCCCTCTATGGCCGTTGAATCGTGTGTGAACCGTGAGACGAAGGCTTCGTATCTGTTCTTCCAGGTCTCCTCCGGCTGGAGGGAGTATTTTATCTTTATATCCTCAAGTTCCTTTTCCTCCCGTATGGAGAGAAGTCCCATAAGGACGTCGAGCTCTCTGTCGGCTTCTTTTTCCAATCGAGTGAGCTCAAGCTTAACAAGGTCTTTCCCCAGGTATTTCCTTTTCTTCTTGACCTTGCCGTCCTCACGGTAGGCTCTCACCCGGTAGTAGTGAGTGGTTCTCCCCCTCTGTTTACGCTCAGTAAAGCTCACAATAAATATACGGCTACATTAACATATAAATGTTGTTGTAATGTAGCCGTATGAATATGCATTTATTATAACGTTTATAACGTGAAATTATTTAATTACATTCCAGTTGATACAAGCGAACATGGGCACTGTGTTAGACCAAAACGTAAATAATAATCCACTTGTGCGTTTTGGTCACATAGATTGCGAACATCGATTATTAATTGAAAATTTAATGTTCGCAACTATAAGTAACTTCCATCGAGGCGAGATCATGCGTGATGAAGCCCCCGTCATCCCCGATATAATATCGAGGAATTTGATGATAGGAAGATGTGTCCATGAGGGTGGCGCGGAGATCTCCGTGCCCGATCGGTTCCGCCAGAACAGAATGGGTATTTATTGCAACCAGACCATACCCTCCTGTCCTTCCATTGTAAATATGGGGGGCATGACAATGGAGGAGATAAAGTGAAGATCTTGCACACCTCGGACTGGCATCTGGGCAAATCTATCCACGGCAGGGACCTGATGGAGGATCAGGCCAAGCTCATAGGGGATCTTGAGGTGGAGCTCCGGAACGGTTACGATGCCGTATTGATCGCCGGGGACATCTACGACAGGTCCATCCCACCACATGAGGCCGTGGACCTCTTCAGCGGTTTCATCGAGAAGATGGTGGAGATCGGCGTCCAGACGGTGGTGATACCCGGGAACCACGACTCCTCCTCCAGATTGGATTTCGCATCTGGGGTTCTGGAGAGGTCCGGGATCCACTTCCGGTGCAGGCTGGATGGGATAAAAGAGCCGATAGTGATCGAGGATGATATCGGCAATAAAGTACAGGTGTTCGCGCTTCCGTTCGTGGACGAGGTCCAGGTGAAGGCGACCTTCCCGGATGAGGGAATACGGTCACATCAGGATGCCACGGAATTTTTGATAAAGAGGATAAGGGGCGGGATGGATGGGACCATTCCATCGATACTTGTGGCACACGCTTACACGGGTCGGGACCTGCAGAGGTCCGAAAGCGAGAGGGAGCTGCTGGTTGGGAACCAGGGCCTCGTTCCATCCGAGTTATTTGAGGGATTCGACCACGTTGCACTTGGGCATTTACATCGGCCCCAGGTCGCATCAAGGTCTCGAAACATACACTACTCGGGATCATTGATGCCTTATTCATTTTCGGAGGCTGGCCAGGAGAAGTCCTCGCTTGTGCTGGAGCTTGATGAGGGTGGGTTTACATTGACCCCGATTGTCCACGACCTGAACAGGAGGTTCAGTTCCCTTTCGGATACGATGGACCTGCTGCTGTCAGATCCAAAATATGAGGGGTACAGGGACCACTATCTATCCATCAAGTTGGAGGACAGGGGTTTCCTCATGGACGTCCATCGAAGGCTCCGGGAGAGGTTCCCATATCTTCTGGAGATCGATCAGCCCGCCCTTCATGCTCTGCCCTCAAGTTCCACATCCCTGACAAGGGAGGAGGCGAACGACCCCTCCAAGCTTTTTTCACTGTTCCTGGAGAAGTTCGGGTGGGAGGAGGGAGATGATCTGGATATGGCCCTTGATCTATTTTCAGAGGTCAGGGCAAAGGTCGACAGGGAGGCGAACAGATGAAACCCTCCTGGCTTGAGATGGAGAACATAGGCCCCTTCGTGAAGAGGACCAGGGTGGACCTGGATTCGATAGAGGATGGTGGGCTGTTCCTGATCAGCGGCCCCACCGGCTCGGGAAAGAGCTTCATCTTCGATTCAATATGTTATGCCCTGTACGGGAAGACCCCTTCGGGCAGGGACAAGAACCTTCGATCGGACCACGCTCCCATCGGGGAGGACCCCATCATCAGGTTCTGCTTCCAGGTGGGGGATATCAGGTATCTTGTGGAGAGGACCCTGGAGGCCCCCAGAAAAAGCGGAGGTGCCACCAACAGGCCGGAGAAGGCCTCCCTTGTGAAGTTGATCCCCGACGGCTCGGGAGGATACGGCAAAGAGGTGGTAGCCTCGAAGAAAAGCGATGTGAAAGTTGAGGTGACCAGGATCCTGGGACTTGAGATGGAGCAGTTCTCCAGGGTGATGATGATCCCTCAGGGGGAGTTCCGGGAGCTTCTAAGGGCGGATACGGATAAACGAGAGGTGCTGCTTCGTCAGCTCTTCAATTCACTTCTGTACAAGGATATCACCGATTCCATCGACAGCAGGTCAAAGAAGCTCTA
>JAGLEG010000235.1 GCA_023145185.1 Thermoplasmata archaeon | reverse complement strand
ACATGGACGACGATGGGATAGATGACCTTCTCGTCTCCTCGTCCCTTGACGGGACGGTGAGGGTATTTTCGGGGGGAGACAGCTTCTGGGACTCCAAGACCGGGTTCACCAGGTTCGACTCCAACTACACCATATCCGGGGCTGCGGACCAGGGTTTCGGCACCTCGATAGCGTTCCTGAAAAATTCAATTTACAACCAGAACTCCTCCATTCTGATCTCCGACCCCCTTCAGGTTGTAGCTGATGGCGTCGGAGAGGTATACCTCTTCGAACTCCCGCTTACGGACCCGGATATGGACCTGGATGACGCGCTGGAGGCTGCCTCCTCCCACGATGGGCTGACCGGCTTCGGGTCGTTCATACTATCGTTTGGAGATGTCAACGAGGATACGTACCCTGAAGTACTGGTGTTCTCCAGGGATGGTGTGGATATCCTGGTCCACACCCTGTACGATCGATCCCCTTCACCGCCGGCGATCGATATAATCTATCCCCGGAGACATATCACGGTCTCCGGCCTGGTGGAGTGGAGGGTGAGGGTGACCGACGTTGACGGGGACATGTACGTGGCCAACCTCGAGTATTATCAGTCCACCGACAACGTTACCTGGGTGTTCATCGGAAACCCGGAGGTCGTGGAGGGCTCGGAAGGCATTCTGTACTGGGATACCCTCAAATTGAGCAACATGGGATATTTCCTCAAGGTGATGGCCACCGATGACTTTGGCCTGACATCGAAGCTCTTTACTGACAGGGTGGACGTGTTCAACCCTCGACCCCCCAAGGTATTCCTCAACAGCCCCCAGGACGGGGTGGATATCGCGGGGGAGTACCTCATTTCAGCTCAGGCCATTCCCCCCATCGGCGAGGAGATACGGTTCCCCATCAGATTCCATTTCACGAGGGACAATGTGACCTGGATCGAGTTCAGGAACATCTCCCAGAAGAACCCCTCTAACCAGTACTCTGCAAAATTCAAAACGTTGGATTTCGAGGATGGACCCATATGGTTCATGGCCAATTCCACCACGGAGTTCGGCCTCCACGGCCAGGACCGGAATCTGGCAGCCGTGTTCATAGATAACCACTACCGCCCTATGGTA
>JAGLEG010000234.1 GCA_023145185.1 Thermoplasmata archaeon | reverse complement strand
AGGCTGTCCCGGGGCGGGGGGCGGGGAGGGTACCGTACTGGTATACGATTCCTTCGCTTTGAACATCCCGTCAAAGGGCTCTGTACTGAACGAGACAAAGGCCTCATACGCACTCACCGAGCCCGGCTCAATTGGTTACGGCAGCCGCCTGGTCCGTGGAGACCTCACCGGGAACGGGAAGGATGACCTCATCATCATAGCCTCTGGAAATGAGACGATCGATCCGGTTGCATTCGTGATCTACGAGGATTGGACCGTAACGGATTCGACGTTCGTCCTTCCATCGGGATGCATCACTCCCGGCACCCGGGCCTTGGCCCTGGACATGAACGGGAACGGAATGGATGAGCTGGTCATATCCTCGCCGGAGCAGGGGGTTATCAGGTGGTTCTCACTCAACAGCTCGAGCCGTTCCATCGATATACCCGGAAGCGATCTCGACGGGATCGTGAGGTTCACCTCAACGCTGGAGGGATCGGGAAATACCTGGGGTTGGGCCGCATCGGACGATGGCTGGGATCTCTCTTCCCCCCACATCTACGATTCGGGAACCGATACGCCGCAGGTGAGGTACAATGCGGCTTCCGGAAACGTTGGCAATGCGGACAGGACAATCTCAAGGGTGAACCAGCTCCAGATAGAGCTCGGGGGGATCGTTGGAAGCGGCGGTGCGATGTCAGGAGCATATGGTGTGGACTTTAACGTCCCACCGGGAATGCTGGATGGGGCGTCAAGGGTTTGGTTCGACATGGATTACATGTACGAGAACTGGGGTTTTGAGAGGACGGAGAGGATGTGGATCAAGGGGATGATAACGGACCCCTCCGGCACTTCTCAGTGGCTATCCTATTACTCGGATGTTGGGCAGGGTGCAAGGGACTCAACACCCGAGATCTGGACAGAGCGGGGGTCGGGTACGACCGGCGGCCCGAATGTGAATGGAGTGGGGTCGATAAGGATCGACGTGACCGATATCGTGGATGCACAGGGCGATTATTACCTTGAACTGGGGGGGAAGATCCTCGGATGGACCCACGGGGGCGAATATGCCGTCGTGGGTATGGACAACCTCTCCCTGGAGGTTTTCTCATTGGGTTATGATACGACCTCTATCTCCGGGTCGGGTGGTTTCGGGGAGACGCTCAGTGTTCACGACATGGACGACGATGGGATAGATGACCTTCTCGTCTCCTCGTCCCTTGACGGGACGGTGAGGGTATTTTCGGGGGGAGACAGCTTCTGGGACTCCAAGACCGGGTTCACCAGGTTCGACTCCAACTACACCATATCCGGGGCTGCGGACC
>JAGLEG010000233.1 GCA_023145185.1 Thermoplasmata archaeon | reverse complement strand
GTTTGAAAAGGATAAGGGGCGAAACAACAGATGTCGACCTTCCAGACCTGTCCGACAGGGAGATAGAGGCGCTGATGGGGCTTTTTTCGGACCCCTACCTCATGGAAGATAGGCGGTCGGTGAGGTCGGAGAGGATGGGCCCATCCTTCAACGGCATCATCTCCAGGTTCGAGGATGACGGTCTGATACGGAGGGGCTATCTCCCTTCCCTGTGGATGTTGGGTGGGGATATCCTCAGCCTGACGGTGACCACCATCCCATCGATATCCCTCCTGAACCTGGACAACGTCTGTTCGGACGACCTCTTTCCTTTCAGAATGGTCAAGGCGAGGGACCAGGACACCCATCTCTGCCTGGGCGTATTCCCCGACTTCACGTATTACAACACCACCTTCAGCAGGTGGAAGAACGGTGTGGCGAGGTCGAGGTTCAGGATGGATATCCACACGACGTGGATGCCCTGTACGATGCTTCACTTTCACGATCTATTCTCGTATGATGGGATCTTCGCCAGGCTCCACGGCATGGAACGTCCCAACGAGGGGGGATTGCACGATCTCATATTCCACGAGAGGAGCGAACACCTCAGCCACCATGACAGGATACTCCTGAAGGGGATCGTTCAGCATCCGGGCCTCTCCCATCTGGCCCTTTCGGAGAAGTTGGGGATAAACAGGCAGTCCATATCGAAGTTCAAGGCCCACGCCCTTGAGACCGGAATGGTGCATCCCATGGTTACACCTGACCTGAGGAGGCTTGGCCTGGGCGTGATGTCGGTGATCCAGATAGAGCTGGATGGGTTCCACAGGACGGATAAGGATGTGGTCCTGGCGGAGATCGCCAGGGACCTCAGGGGGTTTTCGTTCTTCAACCTCAGCTCACTGGACAATCAGATGATCATTTCCGCACACAGGGATTTCGGGGAGTTCCAGGGGGATCTCCGATTCCTGCTCGGGAGGTACGAGGAGGAGGGATTGCTCAGAGGGTCCCCGCACGTCTCCGTCCTCGAGATGCCCAAGGATCTCAATCCGGGTCTGGAGACCTTCAACGAGGGATTCTTTTAATTCTGGTCTCTCACTTGGACCGCGTTGGGACGAGATCAAAAGATAGGAACCACATATATTTGTTTTTGATCGAGCAAGTAAAATATCTCAGATATTTTACGCGGAGAGCCAGTCGGAGACTGTTAGCATTTGAAAACAGCGACTGGCGACTGAGACCGGTCCACCATTTCACGGTAAAAGCTACATAATCAATATGATACACATATAGACCGGTCGGGATGAGATTCTTGGAAGTGCTCAGCATATACAAGCACCAAGAATCGACTATGGAAAAAACCGTAAATCAGCATATACAAGTAGTTTTTTCCTACAGACCGGGCCACTCATCCGTATTTAATCAATGCTAAGAAAAGGATGAGTGGACCGGTCGG
>JAGLEG010000232.1 GCA_023145185.1 Thermoplasmata archaeon | reverse complement strand
GTGCATCGGGACCACCCCGATATGATAGTGTCCGCAAGGATGAGAAGCCCCATGGTGCTGGGGAAAGGGGTGAACGAGGGTTTCGTCGCATCCGACGTCACGGCCCTCCTGAAGTATACGAACCGCTTCCTGTACATGGAGGATGGTGAGATCGCGACGCTAACGCGCGACAACCTCCACATCGAGACCCTCGAGGGGAAGACGGTAAAGAGGGCCTTTACCTCGGTGGACTGGGGGGAGGAGGACGCGGAGAAGGGTGGGTTCGACCACTTCATGATCAAGGAGATATTCGAGCAGCCGCAATCACTGCATCAGACCCTGACGGGATGGAGGTCGGAAGAGGAGAGACTCTCCCGTGAGCTCCTCAGCGCCAGGATGATGAGGGTGGTGGCCTGCGGCACATCCTATCATGCGGGCCTTGTTGGCAGGTACCTGTTCGAGAAGTTCACAAAGCTTCCCACCCAGGTGGATATGGCATCCGAGTACAGATATGCAGACTCCACGCTGGACGATTCGCTTGTACTTCTTATGACACAGAGCGGGGAGACTGCGGACACCATCGCCGCCGCAAGGGAGGCCCGCAGGCGTGGCATGAGGACGATAGCGATGACCAATGTGGTCGGGTCTACGATCACCCGGGAATCCGAGACGTCGCTCTACCTGAGATCGGGTCCGGAGATCGGCGTGGCCGCGTCCAAGACGTTCACCTCACAGGTCATGATGATGTACCTCCTGTCGTCCCACATGGGCTACAAGATGGGCAGGATATCCAAGGGCGAATACGACGCGGTCCAGACCAATCTAAGACATGTGATAAGGGCGGTGGGGGGAATACTCAACGACATCTCCAGGATCAAGGAGCAGGCCAAATGGCTCAGCGAAGCCCGGGATGCGTTCTATATCGGAAGATACATCAATTTCCCCACGGCGCTCGAGGGGGCCCTCAAGATGAAGGAGATATCCTACATCCACTGCGAGGGATATCCCGCTGGAGAGCTGAAGCACGGCCCTCTGGCCTTACTCACCGAGGAGACCCCGATAATAGCGATCATCTCGGACGACCACACCTACGAGAAGATGCTGGGGAACGTGGGGGAGTGCTCCGCAAGGTCGAGCCCCGTACTTGCGATAGTCCCCGAGGGCGACCGGGAGGTAAAGAGGTACACCGATCGGATCATCACCTATCCCAGGATCGATCCGCTCTTCTCTCCCATACCGATATCGGTGATCCTGCAGCTTCTGGCCTACTACGCCGCAAAGGAGAGGGGATGTGAGATCGATAAACCCAGGAACCTTGCAAAATCCGTCACGGTGGAATAGAGATGAGATGGGCAGGTATCGTCGCTTTGGGATTGGTCGCTGCCATGTTCGCGCTCTCCGCTCAACCTGCGGAGGGGGGCGGAGAGGCTCTTATGGGGACGATCACCGTGGATACCCCGGATGTCCTTGTAACGATATATCCATCCAACGAGACACAGGTGGAGATCACGGGATATGGGATGCTGGAGGAGCAGAACGGCGTGATAGTCCCGCTGGAGACATCCCTGCGCTTTTACCTGGGGGGTGATAGTCAATGGGCAGCAACGATCACGCCTGCCTCCACGATAGATGGCATCCAGGTGGATCACACTTATGAATTCAGGGTCATCGTGACCATTCCACCGGGGACCACGGCCGGCGAGTCCGAGACATACACCGTGAACGGCCTTTTCGAGGACAGGCTGGAGACGTATGAGGCCTCGGCGGGTTTCGTTATCCGGACAGCAGTTGTCGATACTGGAAACAACAACGGTGGGGGCCTCAACAATACCGCGACATCTCCTGAAAGCGATGACGGACAGCACACCGTATTGATCGTTTTCATCATCGGACTTCTTGTCATTCTGGGAGCTGGCGGGTTCTGGGCCTACAAGAACGTTGAGTTGGTAAAGGACCCCAACGGAGATCGGAGGATATACCTGAGGGAGAAGGATACGGGGAGGCCCTTCAAGAAGGAGCCGCCCAAAGGGACCTAGCTCCTGTACCTCTTCGTCACCTCTTCCAGGATGTCCATGCCCTTGAGTATGTTCTCCTTGTTGTTGACGAAGGAGAACCTGAGGTGATATTCACCGTTGGGTCCAAAGGCCGTGCCGGGGGAGCAGATAAGCCCGTTCCTGGCGAGTTCCATCGAGAGCTCCTCCGCCTTCAACCGCCCTTTGGAACCATGCAGATCGAAGGATGGGAAAGAGTAGAACGTGCCCGGAGGGGCGAGGGCGTGGAAACCCGGGATCTCGTTGATCCTTTTTGTGATGACATCCCTTCGCTCCTCGAACTCCCTGACCATGGTATCTATGTGCCTGTCCCCCGTCTTCAGGGCCGCAAGCGCACCATATTCGACCGGCGTGTTGGGGCAGGCGACCAGGTGGTAATGGGCCAGGGATATCTTTCTGATAAGCTCATTCTCAGCGGCGAGCCATCCCACCCTCCATCCGGTCATGGCATAGAGCTTGGAGAACGAGTTGGCCAGTATGGCCTTCTCGTACTGTCCGAGGAACGAGTGATGTGTGCTTCCCGTGAAGATGATGGAGTCGTAAACCTCGTCCGAAAGAATGAACAGGTCGTGCTCCCTGGCGATATTCACGATATCGTCCCGGTCCTGTCTGGTTATCATGCCTCCGGTGGGGTTGTTGGGGGAGTTGACGATGATCATCTTCGAATGGTCGGTCATGGACCTCTCCATCTCCTCCACGTCCGGCCTGAAAGCGTTCTCTATCGCCAATTTGTAGGGGATGGCCACCCCTCCAAGGATCTTGGTATGGGGCTCGTACATGACGAACCTCGGGTCGGGATAGTGGACGCCGTCTCCGCTGTCAACTATGGTGAGCATGGCGGAGAACAGGGCCTCCGTGCCGGACGTTGTTACAACGACGTGGTTGGGGGAGGCATCCTTCCAGTACTTTTTCATCCTGAAAGCGATCGCCTCCCTGAGCGGGAGGATGCCGTTGGTGGGCCCGTATTTGTTCAACCCCCCCCTCATGGCGTTCTCCATGGCATCTATCGCCTCCTTCGGGGGCTGGAAATCGGGTTCCCCAAGGCCGAGGTTGACGGAGTCCACCATGGCCAGATCGAACATCTTCCGTATGCCGGAAAGTTCTTTGCCGTTCATTCTACTGGAAAACATTGGGACACCCGTTCTGGATATGATCTGTTTATTATAAACTATCGCAGGATCAAATGGGGCCCTGGTCATCAAAGTGGTAGATCGTGCTCGATAGTTCCCGGATGATGGGACCGGTTATTTTTTTTCCCATGAGGTACATTCACGTCCCTTCATGGATGCAGAATACGAGATAAGAAGGGTGGAGGCCAGCGACCTCATCCAGGTGGCCTCCATAGCCAGTGCCGAGCTGAGGGAGGAGTACGACTCGAAATTGTTCTCCCACTTCTACGAGGGGTTCAGGGGGGGATTCCTGGTGGCCGATGACGGGGAGCGCCTCCGCGGCTTCATACTTGGAGTGCCCATGGACAACGCAACGCTGAGGATCCTGATGCTGGCCGTCCGGGGGGAGTTCTCCCGGATGGGGATCGGAACATCCCTGCTGGAGGCCTGCAAGCAGTACGCCAGGCTGAGGGGGATGAGGTCCATTGTACTGGAGGTCCGGGAGGGAAATAGCCCAGCGGCGCAGTTCTACACCAGTTCCGGTTTTCTTGGGGTGGGGGTGCTCGAGGGGTTCTACAACGACGGGGGACAGGCGCTGGTCATGAAACACCATCTTTAGGCCTGGATCTCCCCTTTTTACCCTTGATCTTGTAGTAGGTCATGGGATGTGTCATCCACTCCTTTTCACAGAGCGTATCGGGGTTGAAGCAAACGCCTCCGCTCTTCATGGTCTCGCAGGAGGGGACCGAGTATTCGGTGGCGGAGGAGGCACCTGTTATGTGGTCGACCTGATACTGAACGATGTCCGCCTTGAAGTCCGGGGTCCTTGCGAACGATTTGAAGATGTTCTCCCTGGACATCCCGATCGAATGGAGGAACGTCACCAGCGAGAACCTGGCGTGATGTGGGAGGTTCTCACCCGCCTGAGACATCCCCAGTATCTGCCTGATACAAGGGGGCAGCCTGGTAACGGTGATCTTGCCCAGGTCCTTCGCCTCGTATCTCTTCTTCCTCGCATCCAGCTTGATCTTGATGGCGGTGAGGGTTCCCTGTATCGGGTTTCCCCTTATGCTGCCCTCCCTTCCTGCGAGGCCATCCTCGACCCGGATCTTGACGGCCTCCTGCATGAGCCTCAGGTAGCGGCTTCTGTTCAATCGGATCAGCCCGTCTGTTATGGGCTGATTGATCAGGTCCCATTCCGCACCGGAGATGTGGCGTTTGAGCGGCAGGTAATCGGTGAACGACACCCAGTGGTCAACCCTCTCCGGACCTGAGCCGCCTGGCCTGATCCCTTTGGTGACCCTGGGGATGGCAGGGGCTTCACTGCCCTGGGATGCCGGTGGGTCCCTTTCGGGGAGGCCAAGCTCCTCGCCCACATCCCTGATGAGGTCCTCATCCTCGTGGATAAGGGATGCATGGGCGGCCTCGGCCTCGGCATGTGAGAACCATTTGATGAGGTTGCCGTCCCCTAGCGTGGCAACGATATATCTGGAGAGCGGATACGAGAGAAGGTGCTCCCTGCTCTCCTCCAGGGAGCTCATCGCCTCCCGATCGCCTCCCGAGCCATCTATCGCCCTCTCCACCCTGCTTCTGGCGAGGAGCTGAACGTTGTTATGGTCTCCGGAGAGCATCTGGGAGATGGTGAGGCCCGACCCCTTGACCCACTCCCTGGCCGGACCGAGGAATGGATATCGTGCCAGGGTGTTCATATCTTCGTCCAGGGGGGTGCCTCCGGGGATTTTATGGGCGGGAGGCGATATAAAGATGCCCGAGGGGGTTGGTGAATATATCTGCCAAAAAGATAAAAAGAGGCTGGCGCTGTGTCCCCCCAAAGGTGATGATGATGTCGGACGTACTGGATAGATTTCTAAGATATGTGAAAATGGACACTCAGTCAAAGGACGAGGTGGAGGACCGATACCCCTCGACGGAGAAACAGAAGGAGCTTCTCTCCCTTCTCGAGGGAGAGCTCAAGGGGATGGGCATCGAGGACGTCGTGATGGACGAATACGGGTACGTCATGGCGACCCTGCCGGCAAACATACCGCCGGACCATCCCGCACCGGAGAAGGTCCCCACGATCGGCCTGATAGCCCACGTGGACACCTCCCCGGACGTCTCGGGTAAGGACGTCAAACCGATACTGCACGAGGATTACGACGGTGGAGATATCGCCCTTCCAGGCGATCCATCCGTGATAATAACGGCCGGGGAGAACCCCCATCTGCTCGAGAATATCGGAAACACGATAATCACGTCCGACGGGACGACGCTGTTGGGGGCTGACGACAAGGCGGGGATCGCGGAGATAATGGCCGCCGTAGCCCAGATGTTGGACGACCCGACCATTCCCCACGGGAGGGTCAGGATTGGCTTCACCCCCGATGAGGAGGTGGGGAACGGGACGAAGTTCTTCGACGTTCCCAGGTTCGGGGCGGACCTTGCATATACGGTGGACGGCGGCGAGGTCGGGGAGGTGGAGGATGAGACATTCAACGCCATGTCCGCGAAGTTCACGGTGAAGGGTATCAACGTCCATCCGGGATATGCCAGGGACAAGATGGTGAACGCCGTGAGGATATGCGCGGAGATCGCCACGATGATCCCCGTGACCATCTCGCCCGAGATGACGGAGGATCGAGTGGGTTATCTGCACCCCCATCACATTGAGGGGGGAGTGGAGGAGGCCACCCTCAAGGTGCTCATCAGGGACCACGACATGGAGAAGATGAAGGAGAAGATGGGGATTCTGGGATCCATCGCGGAGGTTCAGAGGTCCATATATCCCCGGGCCGTGATAGACCTGGAGATCAAGGAGTCGTATCGGAACATGAAGTACAAGTTGAACGAGGACCCCAGGGTCGTGGAATATGCGGTGGAGGCGGTAAGGAGGGCAGGGGTGGAGCCCATCCAGACCATCATCCGGGGGGGAACCGATGGGGCCATGCTCTCCTACAAGGGGTTGTTGACCCCAAATCTATTCGCCGGGGGGATGAACTTCCATTCGAAGAGGGAGTACGTTCCGGCCCCCTCCCTCGAGGCCGCACAGCGGACCATAATCGAGCTGTTGAAGATATACGTTGAAAAAGCGAACTGATGGCTCTTCCCTTCTCAAGGGAGGGAAAGGTTAATCTATTCGCATTTAGATGCGAACTTATGCGAAAGATGGCGGGTATGCTCACGGTCATCGCCCTGCTTGTTTTGGGGCCTTTTGCGTTGATGGCCCAGGGCGAGGAAGGGGAGATCACCCGGGAGGGAGAGGTGG
>JAGLEG010000231.1 GCA_023145185.1 Thermoplasmata archaeon | reverse complement strand
CGCTGCAGACATCGAAGGGCTCGCTCCATTCGCCGAGCTCCCCCGCATCGCCGCTCCTGAGGACATCGATGGACCTGTCATTGGCAGATGTGATACCGGGCCTTTCATCGCCCAGATATACCTCCCCTCTGACCACGATCCTGCTTCCCGGCCTGAACTCCTTCCCGGAGGTCTCTATGTAGACCTCGGCGGTGTCGTTACGGTCGAAGATCAGCAGTTTTGATGCCCCTGAACCGTAATGAACTGTCCCAAGGACCACTCCACGGGTCATTACCACCTCCCCTGCGTGGTCCTCCAGGTCCGATAACCCCACCTCCTCCACCTCGGACAGGTATCCTATCAGGGCCAGGACCGTGATGCCGACAATTGAGAAAACGATAACGAACGCCCTGGCCGCTGAACCGCTCAGCTGGAGATCATGCAAGCAACGCACCTCATCAGGTAGAAGGGGCTAACTGATATTAAACATACCACGACCCTCCGGTACGAAATTCTGCAGATTGCCGGAAATAACGGGAGTTTGATGGTGGGTTTTTATATAACTGTGATACACTTGTACTATATGTCAAGCCCCCGAGGGGGCAGGATAGTATTCCCATGGTATTGAAAGAGGATCTCATCTTGCAGAAGAACACCTGTAGTTTCCCCGGGGAGAGGTCGGATGTGGTCTCAAGGGCCATTCTCGCCTCGGCGATAGAGAGGTCATTTCTCAAGAAGAATACCGAGGAGAGGCTGGAAGGGGAGGTGGCGGAGGAGATGGCCCAGCACGTTCTGAACTTCTTTGGCTTTGGGGAGAGGATCATAGATAACATGCTCAGAACGGAGGATAGGGACATCTTCTACATGCTGGAGGACCTGGGCATCCTCAAGACCGAGAGGGAGGAGACCACCCTCTACGACGGCAGGGAGTGGAGGATCAACTACTGGTCGATCAAGAAGAACTATATCGCCCTCCTCATGAACGACATCTGTATCGATATGTCCTCACCTGGCGATGATCTGAACCCGTACGATGACCTTCCAGACGATATATGGGCGAGAGTTGAACCTCTCGAACCCTAACCTTTCAGGGGAAAGGATTTATATTCTTGATGTATAAACGACTATGCATAGGCCGTGCACGGACGCTTGGCCTGTTTGATGATCACGGAGGAATGACACATGGCAATAATGGATGAGAACACCAGGGATCAGGTACTTGAAGCGATGAAGGATATGGACGGTTCCGTGTTTGTACAGGTATTCACCAGCAAGGACGGCTGTCAGCTATGCAATGATACGATCGCGATAGTGGACGAGCTCGCAGGCCTTTCAGACAAGATCGAGGCGGACCATTTCGACATAGATGATCCCGGAGAGCTTGCGAAGAAATACGGGGTCGACAAGGTTCCAGCGATAGTGGTTCACAAGGGGACCAGGGAGAGCCACGAGTATCAGGGGATCAGGTTCTTCGGGATCCCGGCGGGGTACGAGTTCACCTCCCTTCTGGACAGCATACTCACCACCTCATCAGGGACGCCCACCGTGTCCGATGAGGCTATGGAGTACCTCAAGACGCTGGAGAAGGACATTCACATCCAGGTGTTTGTGACACCCACGTGTCCCTACTGCCCCAAAGCGGTAATACTGGGTCACCACCTTGCGATGGTCAGCGAGAGGATCACCTCGGATATGGTGGAGGCCTCCGAGTTCCAGGAGCTTTCCCAGAAGTACAACGTGATGGGTGTCCCAAGAACGATCATTAACGATAAACATCACCAGGAGGGGGCAGCCCCTGAAAGGATGATAATGGACCTGATCAAAAAAGCGGCTCAGGAGTGAAGCCCAGCTTCAAGGACCAGGCTGACGACGTCAAGAACTGTGGTATAGATCATCAGGGCGAGCATCAGTACCAATCCAACAATGGATGCAGTGACCTGTATCCTCCTGGTCCTGACGCTCATCCTCTCCAGCGCGTACATCACTATCTTTCCCCCATCCAGGATGGGTATCGGGAGCAGGTTGAAAACGGCCAGGTTCATGCTAAGGAGGATGCCCATCTGCACAAAGCGGGTTATGTCCGAACCAATGAACCCTCCACCCTGTGATACCATTCCAACCACGCCGGAGAGGCTGCCCGGGTTGGTAAATATCGATAGGAAGGATATGAGCATCCCCGCCATGAGGAGCGCCGATTGCGCCCAGGGGAGTATGAGCACGTTCACGAATGAGGGCCCAGAGGTCATAATGTTGAGAAGTGTGAACAGGATCGGGACACAGATGAGGTTCATGGCCGGCCCCCCCAGAGAGAAGACGATCCTCTTTCTTACGGGTATATTGTGGAACGTTTCCATGTCGTCGATCTCGGGGAGAACGTAACCTCCGAATGGGATCGCTGATATCCTGAAATCGGTTCCCCCTTTTTTGAACCCAACGATGCGGGGGCCGAAACCCAGTGAGAAGGTTCTGATCGGGATCCCCATCCACCTGCCGGCGATGAAGTGCCCTGCCTCGTGGATGAATATGAGTGCCCCAAGGAGGGCTACCATTGAGATATAACCTATCATTGGGTCGGCAAAGGGAGGCTGGGTTAAAATCTTTTCAGTTCATTGATACGTTTTATTAATCTTTGAAACTATTATGTATACATTAAAATACAAGTAATACAATGTATATGTGTGATAATATGTCCGAAGTTGTAACGATGAGGCTGCCGGAGGAGATCTCCTCCGAGCTCAATGAGCTGGCCAGGGTGTTGGATAGGTCCAAGACATATATTCTGCGGAAAGCCCTGGAGGAGTATCTGGATGAGTATGAGGATTATCTCATAGCCATGGAGCGGTGGAACGACAAGAATGATGAGATCATCGATGGGAAGGAGCTGAGGGATTCTCTTGGCCTGTGAGATTCAGTATAAATCATCTGTGTTCAGCGATCTGAAGAACATTGACAAGCCCACGGCGAAAAGGATACTCGATACTATTGAGAAAAAACTGGCGGATGATCCCGGTAAGGGGATTCCTCTTGAGGGGAAGTTCAAAGGTCTATTCAAGTACAGGATAGGATCCTACAGGGTGGTCTATTCCAGGATCGGAGAGGGAATCCTGGTGCTAAGGATCGGACATCGGAAAAAGGTATACGACAAGTAGGATCAATAAAGATCGTCACATGGAAGGATAAACTGTGTGAACTGAATGTTAGGCTTGGT
>JAGLEG010000230.1 GCA_023145185.1 Thermoplasmata archaeon | reverse complement strand
TCCTCGTACCAGTAGATGGTATTCCCAATATTGAAAAAGAGATCGCCATATCCATCATCCCCGATATCGGCCGTAACCACGTTAAATGAAGCCCCCGATCGGATTATGGCCCCCGAATATGACGTCCCGCCCTGGTATTTCCAGAACCTCACCTTTGAATAGCTGCTGTAGGTGTAAGATTCCGTGGTGACAACATCCCTGTATCCATCTTTTCTCACGACGGTTCGGATGGACTCGGGATAATACATGCTTCCACCGATGCCGGAAGAGGACCAGGTCCCCATTGGGTTGGAGTTTTTATAATACACGGCAGTTCCGGATCCCCAGCTGCCCATCACAGCGAGGATATCTATATCCCCATCCTTGTCCATATCATCTCCCCACAACCCCTTGCAGTAGCTTACACCTTGTGCGATATTATATCCCTGCCAGGTGTCTGTCCTCGGGTCTGCAGGTGATCTGTACCAGGCGATCAAGCCATCCCTATATCCATACCGGCTGATGGCGAAATCACATCTGCCGTCACCATCAATATCCCCCGCCCAGAATCCATATGCAGAAGCGTAACCATAGCTGAAACTGCTTAGAGCAAGGTGCTGTTGCCAATCGTCTATGATGTTGCCCGGGTTCTCGAACCAGAACACAGTCCCACCGGAGCCAAAGGCAATGGCGTCCATGTCAGCATCACCATCCACATCACCCCAGAAAACCTTGGAGGGGTTTCCCATGGATCCTATCCTTTTTAGATCTCCAACGCCGTTGAACGGTGTTCCATCGTTGATCCAGATCCCAACGTACCCAGAGGAACTGCCCACAAATACCAGGTCCAGGTCCCCATCGTCGTCGATATCATAAGGGTCCGTAGCCCTGATATCCTTGATCCCACCGTCGGTGATCCAGAATCTCTCGTATGTTGAAGTGGATCTGTTCTTGCAGATCAAAATGGCCAACTGCGAAGCGGAATATCCTGACACAATGACATCCACATCACCGTCCTTATCATAATCATACGGAGCGAAGCATTGGGGTTGTATGATATCGTTGGCGAGCTGTGTCTTGTTCCAGGACGAAATGGAGTTCTGTGTGTATAGTTTGACGCTGAATAAGCTGGAACCTCCAGATGCGATGATATCCATCTTTGTATCGTTATTGACCTTAACTGCGATCACTGACCTAGGGCTCGGCATATTCGTATCGATGGCCCTTCGGGTGAAAGTTGAACCTTTATTGATGTTCTCGTAGGAGTAAAGGTTGCCGTCACTGTACGAGCCCAGAAGGATATCGATATCGTTATCAGAGTCAAGATCCGAGGTCTCGATGGTATATGGCATATTCACTCCACTATCCTTCCTGACCCTGGACCAAGTCCCGGACGTTGTCTTTGGATTCGTGAAAATATACAGCCCCTTGTAGTTGTTGTAGTAGGTATATGTCGAAGAGACACCCACTGCCACATCAACATATCCATCTCCATTGAAATCGCCAACATCCATGGCATTGTAGACATATTGATAATAATTGTACGGTGACGAGCCGATGGCCCTGGCAGTCCATCCAGAGGTAGTATTGGGATTGGATGGGGCCTCAAACCAGTAGACCCATTTGCTCCAGTAATAATAATAATAGTACCATGGGGCAACGACGACATCGGGGTTTCCATCGTTATTGATATCTGCGATCCTCACCCTGCCACCATATCCAAACGAGGAATAGAAGGTATATCTCGTCCAGGAGGTTCCCCCGTTGTTCCTGAAATACGTGATATATCCACTGGAGTATGAATAATAGGACGAGGTCACCAGATCAAGGTCTCCATCGCCATCCATATCCTCAAGATCTAGGCCGTAACAGTTGCGTACATACGTGCCGGTATAGATCACGTGAACTGTCCAGTTCACGCTCTTCTCTCCATCTGGATTTTCCATCCAGATGATACGGCTGTTCCTGGTATCGGATACCACTATATCCTCCCATCCATCTCCGTCGATATCGCCATATTCCATGGCGAATCCTGTGAAATCCAGGCCGGCCGGATCCTCTTCTATGAGGTAATCCTGCAGGTTGCCGGGATTGTATCTCCCCCTCAACCCCACAGTGGCTCCCGTTATCGTGGAATCATCTGGGATATAGATCGAATTGGCCGCATTGGTTCCTCCCGAGGATGATGAGAAGGTCGCCGTCACCTTATCTTCACCCGTTGTCAGGTGCGTTTGCTCTCCGAACTTGCCGTATCCGGTGCCGGTGTACTCCCATTCAGCATTACCATCCAGACCAACATCCAGATAGGGATCAAATAGGGCATTTCCCTCGGCAGACCCATATGTGCTGATATCCACTGTTGCTTCGGAGATGGGAACATCCCTGTTCACCTTGACGTAATATGAGGTGTCAACGCCTCCGTTGGTGGGTATTCTGATCTCACCTCCATCAAGTGGCGATCCCTGATCATCATACAGGGAATGCGTCACCTCTCCACTCCCTTCGGGTAAAAGGGAGATGAGACCGCTAGCTAGAAAAATTGCTACCAATGCCATGGCCAAGATCTTCTTCATCGTATTTCCTCCAACAGCTGAAATACCTCAACTTGCAACAGGTCCTTTCCCTGTTTCTCTGGGAAAATAGTAAAAGTATATATAAACCTTCTATGTGTTCTAGTTTTCCTGGTATATATAGACAATGGGTCCGCTATTTACAGTCAGAACATTGGCCAATCGGCCTAACTTTAACTTAGTGGGCATAGATGGGTTTTTAAGTTAGGCCTCACCCAACATTGACCGGCTCATATCCT
>JAGLEG010000023.1 GCA_023145185.1 Thermoplasmata archaeon | reverse complement strand
TAAGTACTCCTCTTTTTTGTATCTCCTTGGTCATATGCAACATATATTCGTAATACAGGTATAAAACCATTACTACTGCAACATTATGCATATTTATTTTTCTACTTTATAATGGCATCCAACCAATATTTTGTAATACATTTGCATTAATCGCGATCGGACCCACTGTATGATCGAGTTCTTGAAAAGAAATGGTGAAGCCCCTTCCGACACGTTTGAAAAGGGTCCATCTTTGACCGAAGGTCAAGTCCTATTGCAGCCTCACTTTGACACATAATGTTACTCATATGTCAAAGTTAGGTTAGATGACAAACAGAAAGGCAATAAATATCATACTACTATACTGAACAATATTTATAATTATCAGTAGAGTATAATAGTATGCTATATATACAAGTTGATCCAATACATGTAATATGATCGATGACGATGAACTTTTCAAGATCATCACTGACCAGAACGACTTTGACAGGATCGATCCTGGCAGGTACCTTCATAGAGGATCGTACCTGGACAGGTTAAAGAAGATGGTTTTTGAAAAAGGTATAGTGATCATCCAGGGGCCCAGGAGAAGTGGAAAAACAACGCTGATGAAACTTCTGATCAGGGAGATGCTGGAAAAGGATAAGATAAGATCTGACAGTATCCTCTATATCGATCTGGAGGATTTCAGGCTCTCTTCAAGTTTGGAGATAGAACTGCTTCAAAAAATGATCAAACTCCATAGAGAGAGGATAAGGCCCACTGGAAAATTGATGGTACTGATAGATGAGATCCAGAATATCGATGGATTCGAGAGATACTTGAGAACCTCGTACGATGGATTGGAGGAAGTGAAATTCCTGATAACCGGCTCCAATTCCAGTTTGCTATCAAAGGAACTCGGAACCTTGCTTACAGGTAGGACCAACACTTTGAACCTCTATCCCTTCTCCTTCAAAGAATTCATGAGATTCAAGGTAGGGCCAGATTCCCTTGAAAGAAAAGGGAGAGACCCGATCATCATGAATGGATTCCTGAATTATCTGAAGATCGGAGGAATACCGGAGTTCCTGGATATGGAAGATCCATCAAGCAGACTAAGGGAGTACATCGATCAGGTTCTGTTTCGAGATATCATGTCCAGATACAAGCTCAGGAACGAAAGGCTTCTTCGTGAGCTCACCCGTTTCTTGATGGCCCATTCATCATCGAGGATATCCATCTCCCAGCTCAGCAGGACTTTCGGTGTATCGAAGGATACGATAATGGATTATCTTTCTTATCTGGAACAAGCGCATCTTATCTACCATGTGAAGGAATATTTCGCATCTGCAAAGGAAATGATCAGAAGACCTTCAAAGATGTTCTCACTTGATCCTGGATTGGTAAATTCAATAATGACAGGTGATCGGATAGACTCCGGAATGATATTAGAAAACGTGATATTCCTGCACCTGAGGATGTTAGGTCATGAGATATACTTCTATATCGATCCGGTAAACGGTATTGAATGTGATTTCTTGATAAAGGAAGGTCTCAATATAGTGAAGGCAATTCAGGTAACAAGGGAATTGGACGATCCAAAGACATTCAAGAGAGAGGTCACTGGACTTATTGCTGCAGCAAAGAGATATGGTTTGAAAGAAGGATTTCTTTTGAATATGAGAAAGGAAGGATCTGATGAGATCGACGGAATAAGGATAATATACAAGATCATACCAGAGATGCTGTTAGAAATGTAGTGATCCATTCGCCCCCTTTAGAGCCATGCTTTAGTGTGTGTGGGGTTTAACCCTGTGCACTACCCCTTCGGGGAAGGGGAAGATTGCTAGCGAAGGATGTTTGATAGACACGTTGTCCGTGTTTCACAATCCGTTATTTAAAGGGTTACTCACACACTGTCCCATGAATCGACCCGATGTGCAATCATCAAGGGGTGTATGACATTTTCGATCGGCATCTACAGCGTTCAAAGAACATCACTATTCATTATTCGAATGATGAGACCAGATCAAGTAAGTTGATCCTCTGGATAAAGTTCTTGATCCCATAATGTCCATCTCTGAACATCGTTGGATCCTACAAACACAGGAATTCCCTCAGAGGGAGCTTCAAGATATTATTATTCAGCTCAGGCCTCTGGACATCGCATATGAGTATGCCGAACTTCGATGATGTCTCCCGCATGGTCTTTCTCAATTGAACTGGGCCATCTCCTTTTCTTCCCGACCCGATCTCAATGGAGATATGAAGGTCGATATCCTCGACAACAAGATCGGCCATGCCCCTGCCTTTCATGTACCTCAGCGACATGGAATTCGTTCCTGAGATCCCTCTTTTGATCAGGGAAGACACGGCAGTTTCCACCAATTGGCCGGTGTACTGCCTGGGATCCCTTCCCATGGATGAGAGGACAGCGGCAGCAAGAGAAGAGGAAGGGAAATATTTCCTCGTATCAGACCTTAGGGAGCTCCTCGGGCTTCCAACCTTTTCCACCTCGAATATAAGTCTGCACCTCTTCAGCGTATCCAGTACTGCCCTCACCGATGAGATGCTCAGCCCATCGATATCCCTGGAGATCGAGTTCAAGGAGATATCAGGTGAAGGGGCGATCATTCCTATCAATGCAGGGATCGACCTGAGCGTTCTTGAATCATGTTCTCCGATCAGGGGGACGTCCTTTTCGATCACCCTCCTTATCATCTCGTACAGCTGTTGAGCCGGGTCCATATGGCCTATCGAGAACGGAAGGCCCCCATGCAGAATATAATCATCCAGAGCTCCGGGAGAATGTCCCCCAAGGCGCCTCAATTGTTTCCTTATGGGCTCCATCTCGGATTCGAATATATCATACGCCTTCTCGGCGTCCTCCGCTCTTAGGATCCTGACCAGTGCATCGCTTTTCACATCGGTCATTTCGCCTTTCCTGGACCTGAGATGCAGATATTCAATTTATGAGGTTACAGGAACCTATCTATGGTGGACTGCCCCCGATCCACTTCTTTGCCTGGTTCTTCCATCAAAGCATATTCAATTTTATCCCTGAACTCAACCGGAATGAACGCCGATCTGTATCTCCTGCCATTCACCTTCATCTTCCCGACGAAGAGTATACCCAGCTCTCTCAATTTCCCTATGGGAGTTTCATTCTCACCACCCGATATAGTACCATATTTATAACTCTTGAGCGGACCCATTTTGGCATATCCGCCTTTCTCGATCAGGATATTCAGAAAATCCCTCATCTCTTTGGATGAAGATTTAACGATCTCCGGTATCTTATTTTCAATCCTATCCTCCAGGGATGCGATCTTCTCCTTCCTTCTTCTCTCCTTTATTCTGTATCTTTTGCACATTCTATTCACTATGCGTATTGGATACTTGTTCAGTATCCACGAGAAGGATCTGTCTGGTTTGAGGTTGATATCCTCGAGTTCCTCCATTTCTCTTTCCTGGTAAAGGTCCATGAGATCATCCAAGTTCGGGAAAGGAAAAGGTGTCCCCCTGGTATGAAAATAGATGCCGGTGAACTGATAAGTGTCACCGAAAGGATGTATCTTTCCCGTCAGGACCTCTCCCCTTTGATATTCCACGGGCAACTTCGAGAGGATCTTGTACTCCTTACCTGTCTGAAGGTCCTTGACTTCCGTCATCCGGTCATCCGTCATGGATACCACCTCGAAACGGGACCTTATCATGTTCCTCATCTGCATTATCTTCTCCCTGAGTTCCTTCGTGATCTCTTCCGAGGTCGAGGCGAATTCTTCCGCGATTGTAATGTTATTTCCAGGTTGTTCAACCTCGTACATGATGTAGGACATCAAGTTCTTGTGCCAAAGTTCGGGTTCCAGCTCCCAATCCTTTTCTGGGAACTCCTGAATGTGTTCTTCTATGAACTCCTGCAAAATATCATCGTATCTCTCATAGGCATAATCATAGATAGCCTGGAATACATCTTTTTCTTCTATCACACAAGGAACATCGATGGAGCAGTATAAGAGATCATTCAAGGATTCCCAGGGGTTAATTTGCGGGACAATCTATACTCTTTTCAAACGTTCAAGACTCCATAAGATTCCCGGATGTTCTCGAATACTCTCGTTCAGGATTCCCTTTGAGATATATTCATCCGGGTTGAAAACATGTTGCTCAAAGAAATCATCTATCAACGGTGACCACTTCTTCTTTATCTCATCCATCAGTTTATTTACGAATCCATTCACTTCGCATGACACCTCGCCAAGAGAGATATCACCAAAGATGAGGTCTTCCACATTCCCCTCGATCCTTGCATCTTCCAGTAATATATTGGCAGCTATCCTGTCCAGTCTCCTTTCGGGTCGGGTCAGACTGTCTATAACAAATGATGGCATGAACAGATCCATATCCAGGTCCATGTGAGAGATGGTGTACACATCGAACAGATCCCGACCGCTAAAATGGCTCGGGTATTTATAACGGAACAGCAGCGTTGCAACCTTGTTCGAGCAAATTTCCTCCCTGACCGGGGTTAGAACCTCGATGGAGCGACCAGAAAAGGGATTGTACCAGTTATGGGCCATATCATTCCGAAGGATCGGTAGTCGCCTCTGGTAACCAATTTCTACCTTCACTGAATCTCTACCGCCGGAGGTGGTTTCGTACCATACCTCGAATCTGGTCAGAGGATAACTGGCCTGTATCCTTATATCATCATCTTCATAATGAAGGTCGGAAAAGATAATTTTCAGGATATTGTCAATTTTATCTCTCTCTTCCCACCAATTTCCGCTTCCGGTGTCTCTGAAGTTGAAATCCAGGTCCAGACTCAAACGGGGAGGCTTTTCAAGATGCACGAAGTTAAGACAGGTACCGCCGTAGAATGCAAGCCTCTTTGAAAGGAAAGGTGCAGAATAAATACGGTTGGCAATGTCGAATAAACGCTCAATCTTTTCACCGACTTCCAGAGGGAAATCACTCAGGTTTTTCTCTAACATACTTAAATACCCTCCAACATTCTATTCATGTTCGGGATCAGATAGATGTTCCATTTCTCATTGTAATCTCCGGGGTGGTTCCGATCCATGTAAACAGGTGCACCTCTGGTCTGCTCAAGTAATAGATTATTGATCTCCTCCGTAATTCCCTCGTAATACGGGTTGTCTTTCAGTATATCAAGCACATATCCGACCTTGCGATAACACACCTTGCAGTCAAAGATCCTGAGAATCGACAGGAGCTCTTCACCCTTTACCCCTGGCAGACTGGAAAGGCTTTTCAGAACCTCCTCCCAACCACCTGCCAATCGGGGTCTGTCCAGGCAATCAAGGAAGGTTCGAGAAGGATTAGAGATGAACAATTGGTGGCCTCTCCTGGAGATGCTCTCGATGCCCTTATCAGGGTGTGAAGTTGAAACGGACACATATCTGGAATCCCGGAATTCGAAGGGGCGGAATTGTTTCCCTCGAGGGAGACAGATCGTTACCTTCTTGAACCATGAATACGCGCAACCATGGAGCTCAAGGGCGGTATGAAAGCCGAGATAATACTCGCTTCTGATCTTTGAGGCAATGATATATCGGTAATTCTTACCGATCGGATCCGATGAAGGATCGACTGCAACATAGACTCCCCGTCGAGGTCTGACAACCATTCCCCGCTGCAGCAGTTTATGGAGATACTCGGTGTAAAGATATCTATAGTCCATTTCTTCAATCTCAAGCATTTCCGAAGCAAGTTCGAATAGCTCATTACTTGTAAGTACTCCTCTTTTTT
>JAGLEG010000229.1 GCA_023145185.1 Thermoplasmata archaeon | reverse complement strand
TGTCGGACAGGAAAGGCGCCGTCTGGGAGGATAGCTGGACTGTGATAGTCGAGAACCGTGGACCCTTTGCAGTGGCAAAGATAGACATGGTCAAGCAGTCCATAGAGGAACAGCCCATTATCCTGTCTGCAGAGGGTTCCTTCGACAGAGATGGTGAGATCGTGGGCTATTACTGGGACTACGGTGACGGCACCCACTCTGATGAGAACAAGGGGATAGACGGTTACGAGACCGGATACACAAAGGCGCACGATTACGAACAGGTGGGTACCTATTACGTTGAGGTATACGTAAAGGACGACGACGGCAAGAACTCCGAGGAGCCGGCGGTGATCCAGGTGATCATATTTGGAGATCCCCCGGAGCCAACTCCCATAGGGGCCGAGGTAATAATCGGAGGCCTGCTTGGGACGGTCGCCCTGTTGGGCGTACTCTCTTCGTCATTCGTGTGGCTTAGAAAGAGGGATTAGATATCCCGCAGTCTGAAGGGGCAGAGCCGATGAAGAAAGTGATCATCACCGGCTTTGTCCCCTTCCATATTTTTTCTCAAAACCCGGCACAGGCTGTAGCGGAGCATCTGGGCAAACGTTCTGATATCGATGTAGTGCCCATCGTGCTTCCTGTAGAATATGGGAGGGCGAGGGAGATACTCCTGACAGCTCTTAAGAAGAGGTCGCCCGACCTTGTGATATCCTTTGGGCTGAACGGCAAGATATCTCACATAGCGCTGGAGGAGATCGCTGTTAATATCAGAGGGTCCGATATTCCAGACAATACCGGCATTGTACGAATGGGAGATCCGATCTCGGAGGATGGACCAGTTGCCTATCGATCCAGATTGCCCATTGCCAGGATCAAGAAGAGGCTTCTGTCGGAGGGTATTCCCGTCAAGGTCTCATACAGCGCAGGTGTGTATCTCTGCAACGAGATATTCTACACCGTGATGCAGTGGTGTCAGGAGAGCGGAGCAAAGGGAGGTTTCGTACACGTCCCCATGGCCACGGAGTATCTCACTGACGATCCGAAGATGACCAGAATGCCGAACATGTATCTTGTGGATCTGAAGAGGGCCGCGGATATGATCCTTGATATCTCCGTGGGGATCAGATGATCCTCTTTTCCAGATCGTTCTGGATCCTTCCGCAGTAGTAACACTTGAATTTTACCGGATCCTCCTGTGCCCTCACCAGTTTGCTGACAACAGGTTCCTTTCCATTGGTGATGCAGTTGATGTTCTCGCATCTAACGATACCCTCGATGACCTTTGGAAGTTCGATCTTGAACTTGTCCACCACCTTGAAATCCCTAATGATGCTTATCGACGCATTGGGGGTTATGACAGCCAGCCTGTTCACCTCTCTGTGATGGAGCTCCTTATCCTCTATCTTCACAACGTCCTTCAGCTTGTGTTTCTTGGACTGGACGTACATGGCGATCGAGAGGCCGGTATTGTAGTCCTGATCTATGTTCAGAAGGGGCAGGATCTTCAGGGCCATTCCCGGTTTAATGTGGTCAATGACCGTTCCGTTCTTGATGGGTGTGATCCTCACATCCTTCATATCTATTCCTCCAGGAGAAGGTGAAGCAGGGCCATTCTCACAGGAACGCCGTTGAAGGCCTGCTGAAAATATTTTGCGTGTGGTGTATCATCCACGGAAAAATGTATCTCATCCACCCTGGGAAGTGGATGCATCACTATCATATTCTTCTTGGCAGGTTCGAGCATTTCTGCCGTTATGCGGAAGCCCCCTGCTACCTTCATGTACTCCTCAACATCCGGGAAACGCTCCTTTTGGATCCTGGTCATGTAGAGCACATCCGTATCTTCTATGGTATCCTTGATATCATAGGCCATTTCAAAGGAGGCATCCATCCTGTTGAGATCATCGAGAATGTGGTCCACCATCTGGATCCTCTTTGGGGCCACAAAGGTCATCCTTGCCCCCATTCTCCCAAGCGCCAGGGATAGGGAGTGTGTGGTCCTGCCGTACTTCAGGTCACCACCGATGGTCACATGAAGTTTTGAGATATCTCCGTGGTTCTGCTGTATTGTGAAGAGGTCCAGAAGGGTCTGTGTTGGGTGCTGACCCGCACCGTCCCCTCCGTTTATGACCGGTATCCTGGAGAAGGTTGCACTGAGGCGGGCCGCCCCCTCCTTTGGGTGCCTGATGGCGATGATGTCCGAATATCCCTCGGCCATTCTGATAGTGTCAGCCAGGGTTTCCCCCTTGATCAGGGAGCTGCCCTCCTGGCCGGCAATGGTGATCACGTCGCCTCCCAGCCGGTGCATGGCCGTTTCAAAGGAGAGTCTGGTTCTGGTAGACGCCTCGAAGAAAAGAGATGCCAGTATCTTGCCGGAGAGCAGATCGTTCTTAACCTCTCCCCTGGCAGCGGGGACCATCCTCTCCGCTTCTTTCAGGATAATTTCGATCTCGTTTATATCGAGATCGGTTATTGCAACGATATCCCTACCTTTCAGAGACAAGTCAGCTTCCCCCAAATGGTGTATGCTTTATCGGATTTAATTGTATCGCTAGCAAACAAGCTCGATCATCCTTCGGGTGTCCCCTATTAATACGATGAAGCTGATTCTAGCAACGGGGGAAAACAGCTGTGGGTAGAAGGGATGGGACTCGGGTCAAGGGGCTGCCGAATTACAGAAGGATGATGCCATTTTTCATGAGGAGCAGGGTGGAATCCGCCATCTACTTCGAGGAGGATATTCGGATTGAAAAGGCATTGGAGATGGCGGAGAGGATGACCTCGGAATACGGCACGAAGGTAACTGTATTCCATCTGTTGCTCCACGGGATCGTCAAGACGATCGTCGCCTTTCCCAGGGCCAACCGTTTCGTCTCCGGGCGCAGGGTCTATCAAAGGAACAAGATATGGCTCTCTTTCTCCGTCAAGAAGGAGTACAAGAGCTCCTCGCCGATCACGGTGGTCAAGAGGGAGTTCATGCCTGATTTCACTCTCAAAGACACCATTGAGACCTCCAGGAAAGAGATCAGGAAGGCGAGGAAACACGGCACACATTCGGACAGGGAGGCGGACCTTTTCCTGAAGCTACCCCGTTTCATGTTATCCTCCGGGTACAAGATATTTCAGTGGCTTCTGTACTACAACCTGATCCCATACAGATTCATCGAGAACGATCCGTTCTACGCGACCATGTTCATTGCCAATCTGGGGTCCTTCAAAGCTAAGGCCCTCTATCACCACCTGTACGAATACGGGGATATCCCCACCTTTACCACGATGGGCATGATAGAGGACAAGGTCCTTGTGGAAGAAGGTGAGATCGTGGTCCGGAAGGTCCTGCCCATCAAGATCACGTACGATGAGAGGGGGGAGGACGGCTTCTACATGAACCGGGCCATCTCCTACTTCAATGACCAGCTGGAGAACCCCGAGAAGCTGCTCGAACCGGCGGCGTTCGTGGAGTGAGGTGTAATAATGGGCTTCATCAGGCTTCAGAGATATCTATCCAGATGCGGGCTGGGGTCGCGCAGGGGATGCGAGGAGCTGATAACCCAGGGCAGGGTCTCGGTGAACGGGGAGGTCTTGGACGAGCTTGGAAGTGCCATAGATGAGGATTCCAGGGTTCTCGTGGACGGTAGGAAGGTAACGGTGCTTCCCCATAGGTATTTCATATTGAACAAGCCCAAGGGGATAATATGCGTCAGGGACGACCCCAGGGGGAGGAGGTGGGTGGTGGATATGATCCCAAAGGAGTTCCGGCCGGGGTTGTTTCCCGTGGGGCGGCTGGATATTGACACCACGGGTTTGATCCTGATAACAAATGACGGCGACCTCTCCAACAGGATCGCCCACCCCAGGTATGGGGTCGAGAAGGAGTACGTCGCCCTGGTCAAGGGGAACATGACGGAGGGGGAGCTGAAGGCGATGGAGGAGGGGGTCATGTTGGATACGGGGATGGTGAAGGGGATACGGATCATCTCCTTCGAGCACGTGGAGGATAGGACCTCTGTGACGCTTCGGATCCACGAGGGGAGGTATCACGTCGTCAAGAGGATATTCCTCGCCGTGGGTTCACGGGTGTACGAGCTTCATCGTAGGGGGATAGGCGAATTGAACGTTGATGATGTTGAGGTGGGGAGCTGGAAGGAGATAGGGAAGGACCTGATCCTTTCGAAGTGCAAGATCGAATGAATGGATCATTGTTCGATCAAGTAAATTCAGATTAACCTTTAAATTTGGAGCAAGATATATATCTTATATTAGACATAATAATTATGGGTGTTATAATGGCTACAACAATTGCAGTTGCACCGGAGACCAAGGAGACATTGAGAATACTTGGTGAGAAGGGTGAAAGCTATGATCATATTATCAATAGATTGATAGAGAAAGCCGCATGGAAGAAACTGGATGAACGTTGGAACCGAATCCTGAATGAAGATGATTTCATACCACTGGATGAATTGTGATGTTCCGAATTCTGGTATCACGGACCTTTCAAAAACAGTTCGGTGATCTTCCCGAGAATATGCAGAAAAGGATCAGGAATGGATTGAATGAACTGGAGAGGGACCCTTTCAATTCTCGATCTGGCGCGGATATAAAATCCTTGAAAGATACCGACCCACCCAAACATAGGATGAGGATCGGTGAATATCGTTTGATATATCACGTGGACGACTTGACCGTGATGTTGATCGAGATATTCATAAGGGGCAGGGGTCATCGGGAGTAACAAGGCGCTGTTTAGTAAGCAGGGGTGGGGCACTATCCCAGTCCAACGATCATATTTCCGGTGGGGAATTATCCCCCCATCAACATTATAAACATCAGCACCATCCATCGACCGTGTTCGACGTATCTATTATCCCTGGAATTCTTCTTCTCCTGATCTCGGGCATGGCTATCACAACGTTGGGGTCCATGACGGGGATGGGAGGGGGGTTCCTGGCCGTTCCCCTCCTGATCATCGCCTTCGGCCTGGGACGGCCCACAGCGGTTGTTACATCCCTTGTGATGATATTCTTCAACTCCCTTTCCGGAACGATAGAGAACCTCAGATCGAAGAAAGTGAAGCTGATCCAGAGCTTTCTCCTGTTCGTGCCGGCCCTTCCTGGCCTCTTCATAGGTTTTCACATCCTCACCTGGATGGAGGAGGTGAACACGGCCTATTTCGATCTCATGTTCGCACTTCTTCTCGTGGGAACCACAGTCAATCTTCTGCTCTTTCGAAAGAAGGGAAAGGATGGATGTGGTTCCGAGAACATCCCGTGGTACGGATATCCACTCTCATTCGCCGCCGGACTGTTGTCATCGTTATTCGGAATAGGCGGAGGTGTGATCTTCATGCCGCTTTTCGTCTCGCTTCTAGGGTGGGACGTGAAAAAGAGCGCTGCCACCTCGCTGTTCATCGTTGCGATGATGGCCTCCTTCCGGGTGCTGGTGGTATCTCCGGACGGCCTGGACCCCTTGATCGTGGTACCACTATCGATCGGAGCGGTGATAGGGGGTCAGATAGGGCCCCGTTTGCATGGGATATTGAAGGGAAGGACCATCCTGTACATCCTTGGCGGTGTTCTATCAATTATAGCGTTAATGATGATCTTCAGCGGCATTAACGGACTGCTGTGAACGTACCTAATTGCCATCGTCCAATACGTCAGGAGCATTTTCCTCTTCCGTTCCATCCGGGGCCTTCTCCTCTTCCGCCCCCTCATCCTTACCTTCCGGAGCACTCTCCGGAAGGTTAGACG
>JAGLEG010000228.1 GCA_023145185.1 Thermoplasmata archaeon | reverse complement strand
GCCAGACGGCAGGGATCACTTCGCCGTCGGTGCCAGGCGGGACGGCCCAAGCACGGAAGGGGTGGTATCTATCTACCCGATAACCAGCCTTGTGCGACCCTCACCCACCCTGACCATAACTGGGGAATATCCACTGCAGGACTTCGGGGTCTGGATCGAGGTCTGGGATGTAACGGGGGATGGTGACGTGGAATTGGTCATCGGGGCCCCTTCCAACAACTCGGGAGATGGAGCCGTATATTTTTACGATCTCGATTACGATGGTTTGAAGGTCACGAGCACGCTCAACTTCTCCCTGAACGCACCCTCCGGTGAGACCTCTTTCGGGAGGTTCATGTCAACTGGAGATATCAACGGCGACTCATATGGGGATATCGCCATCGCAGGAGATCAAAAGGTTTACATATATCACGGGGGCCCAACGGCCGACACAACGGCTGACATGACGTTGGAACCCAAACTGCTGGAGGCGGTGAACGTATTCACGTCATTGGAATTTCTCGGAAACGTCCTTGGCTTGACAGGTGACACGCTTGCAGTGGGCTGTCCTTTCGTGGGCGGTACATCAGGAGGCCTGGTCCTACTCTACGACGGGGGGCCCTCATACGATTCGACCGAGGACAAGATAGTCGGCTCCAGCCTTCTCAACCTCCAGAATTTCGGCCTTGCCGTGGATAAGGGCGATGATACGGACGGCGATGGATACAACGAGTTCGCCATATCTGCGGGAGGATATCTTACAACGGCCGGAGGCGCCGGGATATTCTCGAGGAACAACCAGGGGAATATCATCCTGGTCCAGTCGTTCGGAGGACAGGCGGCCAGCAACTTTTACGGGTCCTCATTGGACCTGGGCCCCGACATCATGAACGATGGATACGATGACCTCTTCATAGGCTCGCCTAAATATTCCAACTCGGGCCTGGTCCAGATAATGGATTGGTACGATATCGCCACACTACCCGATAACACCCCTACCATCTCTGTTGGCGATACGGTTGCGTGGACGTACAGTGAAGATAAGCTCACCGGCACCGTAACAACTGTCGATCTATCCGGAGAGTTCAACCAGCAGCTCGCCCTGGAGAACGTCTGGTGGAAGGACGGATACAATGATTACGTGAGGATATCTCTAATGATCACATGCCCAACATCGCTCTCAACAGGCGGCTCCGCCAAATTCAATCTATCCTCGTTCGAGATCGAGTACGAGTATCCCGTCACTATCGAGAACATCAAGGGGCCCATGAACTCATTCCTTGGAACCCAGACGAACCCGGAGGAGGATGGGACATTCCACATACCCTTCAAATTCACCTCCAGCACCCCTGGCGGCCTGAAGGTTTACGATCTCCCCTTGGGCCTGGACCTCCCTCCTGAGATAGTATCTGATCCACAGGAAGTGTTCTTCATGGATGAGGATACGGTCTCCGACAGCCTTCTGGACCTCTGGACCGTTTTCGACGATGATTTTACCCTGGATAAGGAGCTAAAATTCATCATAAACCGAAAGGACAGCAACGCGTCCATCGTATCGGTCCTTATTGTTGACAACAGTTCAGTAGTTGTGGATTCCCTCGATGGAGAGGATAACGACAACTGGACGGGAGAGGTGAAGTTCACCATCTCCTGCGTTGACGGGATAGGGGCAAGGGTAGTGACGGAGGAGATCACAGTTCACATTCAAAGCGCCAATGATGCTCCAGGGATCAGGGCCGGGGCATTCCCGAACACTGTGGTCGTGCAGGGGAAATCATGGGAGTTCAGGAATTGTGGATACGATTCCGAGGGAGATCCGATAACATACGACATCGAGGGTCCGGTGAACATGACCATAGATACCAGCGGAACGATCAACTGGATGGCCACAAACGATTATGTCGGCATGAACACCTACACGATAATCCTCAGCGATGGCATGGATGAAAGGAGGGTCAACTACCCCCTGGAAGTGATAAACGAGAACGATAGACCCGAATGGTTCAAGATCCCTCCATCATATACTAACATATATTTCGGGGAGACC
>JAGLEG010000227.1 GCA_023145185.1 Thermoplasmata archaeon | reverse complement strand
GGACCCTGGCCTAAATGTGACATTTATGATTGCAGCATCTTGATGGCTCTCGTTTCCATCCAGACCGATAAGCTCAACATAGATCAGACCTCCAACATCGGCTACCGATACGGGGATGGAATAACCAGTATCAGAATATGTATCAATTGAGTAAACCTCCAAAGGTTCAGTATTTCCAAAGCCTGTCAATAAATATGCTTGACCTGCTTGGTCACCACCCTCATCATTACCATTGGCACCAATCAATATATCTTCTGTACCGTCTCCGTTAACATCTCCCCCGCCGGATATGCCTGTACCACAATATTCATAATCTACTCCAGCGCCAATAAATGAAATGTCGGCATTTTCCAGGTTGAAGTCCATTGTCCAACCTGATGGTTTACCGAAGATCAGGTAAACCTCTCCTGAATTATCACCAGCTTCATCATTTTGCGGAGCAGAGATCATTATATCATTGTAACCATCTCCATTCAGGTCGCCTGCACCTGCAACGGCCATTCCCGATCTATCATCCTGATGTTCTCCAATAAAGGATGCATTTGAATCTGCCAGACTGGTTGACATAGACCAACCGGTTCTCCTTCCGAATATAAGGTACGTCTGACCCGCACCAGTGCCGCCTTCGTGGTTGTAATGTGCGCCGACGATGATATCATCGTACCCATCTCCGTTGACATCCCCTGCTCCGTCTACTGAATGACCTGCATTATCCGCTGATCCCTCTTGAATAAATGATGCGTCAACATTGGAGATAGGTGTATCCGTCGACCATCCTGTTTCTTTACCCAGGACAAGGTATGCCCCATCGCCTGGAGCCCCAATTATGATGTCATCATAACCATCACTATTGACATCTCCAGCACAAGCAACAGATTTTCCGCAATTTCGTGCTGTACCTACGCCTACGTATGATGCATCAGCGTTAGAAAGGTCAACATCCATAGTCCAGCCGCTTTGTTTGCCTAATATCAGGTAGGCCTTCCCGTCATAGCTATTATATCCCTTAGAACCAATTATAACATCGTCATACCCATCATTATTAACGTCCCCTGCTCCAGATACAGAATCTCCAGAATAGTCAGATTCAGCTTCACCGATGAATGATGCATCAGCATTGGATAAATTCACATCCATTTCCCATCCCGTACTCTTTCCGAAGATAAGATAAGTTTGACCAGAGTAATCTCCGTTTGCATCATCTGTTGCTGCGCCAATCAGGATATCATCATATCCGTCCCCATTGACATCCCCGGCGATTGCTACAGAAGTACCAGCACGATCTTATGCATCCTCTCCTAGATAGGATGCGTCAGCATTGGAAAGGTCAGTGTCCATTGACCACCCCGTCCCCTTCCCAAAGATCACGTAAACCTGACCAGCAATATTTCCACCTTCTTCGTCCATGTTGGCTCCAATTAGGATATCATCATATCCATCCCCATTGACATCACCACCTATTGCGACGGAATAACCTGCGTTGTCAACCTCATCTTCCCCGATGAATGATGCATGGGATGCATCAGATATGTTCATATCCACGGTCCAGTCCACAACTCCTCGAGTGGGCCCGATAGTTGCTTCAACTGTAGAAACCCCTTCCGGCAACATCGAGAATCCAGTTGTCAGTAATAACAATACAAGCGCAATTGCGAATAGCCTGTTCATTCCACACACCTCGATCTCAATTGGAATCGTCTTAAACAGGACCGGAAGTGCTTCCTCCCATCCCTCACGCCCTGTCCGATCCTTATCCTTCCAACCAATATTCCACATGCAATGTCCGGTAATTAACATTTATGCGGATTATGGTTGAAAATGGCCTGTATGTCGCTAAATACTGTAAAATATCTCCTGATAATGGTCGAAATGGTTCAGAAATCGCCTGGATATCTGCATTCAATTCATATTTTATCTCAATTCCGTTCTGGGTAGCTTCCTATTAACGGTTTGATCGCTTGTCCCTGATGGGAGAGCTGTGGTGTCCACTCCCCTGTTTAAAAAAACAATTATATCCGGAACAGGGAGGAGTGGTCGTTGTCCCCAAGATCATCATCCTCATCGCCCTTGTTCTTGACCAACATGAGGATCAACACGCCGGCAACAGCTCCCACAGCGATGATGATCGCTATGACCAATACCACGGAGCTGGTACCATCATCCTCATGAACGACCGTCGAGTTATCAACCGGTTCATCATCGCCATTGATGGGCCCGTCCCTGTTCGATTCGATAAGATCCAGCTGTATCCACAGGGTCTTTGTTATCGTTGGCTCTCCCGTGCCGGGATCGATCTCGTAGGTCTTGAGGGTGATCTCAAGCTCCTCTCTGCTGTTCCTCCTGATATCATCAGGTGCCACGAGAATGAGGTGGGGCTTCCTCTCCTCACCTGGCAGAAGGTCCACAAAGGACTCATTGTCCAACGTCGTCTCCCAGCCCTCGTCCGAAAGCTCGGAAAGGGTTGGGACCTCCAGATAACACGAGGTGATCAGGTTCCCCGCGTTCTTTATCGACAACGTATAATCCAGCCTCTCCCCCGCCGTGACCTCCACGGCGTCCGTGCCGGTGGTCAGGTTGATAAGCGTGTATTCCATGGGATAGATGGTCACCTCCTGGGATATCTCCCCCTCATAGGCCCCTGTATAAGAGGCGGTCACAACGCCCCTCCCCTCGGTATCGGGCGATAGTCCCGGAGGAACAGGTATGTCCAGATCCGTGCCGGGATTATGGTTCAGCGGGTCCAGTTCCACAACGATGTTCGCACTGTTATCCAGCCGGCTGAACACTTTCACGTTGTTCTCGACGCCCCCATCGAAGTAAACGATGGAGCTCCAGTATCTTCCGGTGGGCACATCATTATCATATTCGGTTATGTTGGACGTAAGGGTGATCGTCGCCGTCTCTCCAATGTTCAGGTCCATTGTGATCGAGCCATCGATCTCAAGGACCCCTTGATAGGGGTCGGATGGGTCCACCGAGATCTCGTAGTAATCCTCATCGAACTGCATGCGGGGTACGGAACCATCCGCATTGAAGACCACGATCAGGGGGAGGATCATCAATAGGACCAACGGCCAAGGCCACTTCATGTGGTCCCAATGGCCGTAGGTGATATAAATCTCATCTCCCTCATACCAATCGATATCTATATCAGAAAAGAGGAGGATTAACGGTTAGATGAAGAAGGTAAACGAGCTGGAACCCATGTCGGTGCAGGAGCTGGGCGACGTCTACTACTCGGAGAAGGGACAGAACCGCCTCACCAAGCTGCCGGAGAAATTCTACGAGAGGGCTGCGGCATATCTGAAAAGGCTGCAGGTCAAGGTGGAGTGCTCCATATCCGAGGATGCGACCATCTACGGGGGCGAGGCCTACCAGTCATCCGAGGAGATACATCGTGCCAGGGAGATCGTGGAGAGGATCTACAACACCAGGGAGAGGAAGCTGGTCCTGGCCGCCATGAACTCCGCAAGGGGCATAAAACAGGACCTGACGAACCTCGATCCCGAGGAGGACAACCTGTATTACGATTCAAAGCTGGTCTTCGGCGAGAACCGGGACAGCATACTCCGGTTCGACCGTTTGAACCCGAAACCCGACAAGATGCGTCCCGAGACGGGGATAAACACATCG
>JAGLEG010000226.1 GCA_023145185.1 Thermoplasmata archaeon | reverse complement strand
TCTCCCCTGAGTGAAGCGCGCTCCTCATCTTTTCTTTAACTTGACCGCGGTCCCGTATGCCATGATCTCCGCAGCGCCGTTTGCGATGCCCGAGGTCATGAACCTGACGTTGATGACCGCATCCGCTCCCAGCTCCTCTCCCTTCTTGCTCATTCGAGATATGGCGATCTCCCTTGACTCGGAGAGCATCTCGGTGTATTCCCGGAGCTCCCCTCCCACCAGGTTCTTGAAGCTGGCTATAATGTCCTTTCCCACGTGCTTGGCCCTCACCACGTTGGCCCGGACGAGCCCAAGGTCCTCGATGACCTCGTATCCGGGAACGTGATCCAGATTTGACAATCTCATGGTCTCAGATCCTCCTTTGAAATATCCTTTTCCATATCGTTGTAATCCTTCTTCCTGTCCTGGAGCAGTATCCTGATGAGGAAGGGGATGGCGATCAGAACGATCACAACTCCAAGAAGCATCAGCGGGAGCCCGACGTATGGTATGAATGCTATGAAGCTCCCCAGGGTCATTATGGCGAAACCCGCGAAGATGATCCACGCCCAGAAGTGCTTTCGTCTCATATTCCTGTTACGGTCAACATATATTAAAAGGATTTTTAATTCAAATATGAATTATTGAGTATAAATTAACATATGGCACGTTAAATAGGTATTATAGTCACGAACTTAACGATTTGAACTTTCAATGTTCGTAATATCGTCATTGGGTAAAACTACGACATCTTGTCGATCTTTACCCAATGAAGATGCTCGCAGAACCGCAGTCCGAAGGAACCGATTCTGCTTGAGTCTATGTGTCGAATACGGCTATAAAAGTATTGAAAGTTAAGTATTCGACTATAATTTCAGATCTGAAGAGCTACCATCCGAGGTTCTGTTCTTCCTGCACGGTATTGAGCGTGGCAAATTCCTCGCAATACCTGCTGTTCCTGAACTTGAAGGTCATCTTCACCGGCCTCTTTTTCCCAAGTTCTCCCCCTTCTGTCACTACCTTGAGGGATACAGGATCGGACTCAACTTTATGTCTCATGGCAAAGGTGGCCAATAAGAAGAATAGCAGAATCACCCCTATGCTGCCAAGACAGGCTCCGCAGAAGTAAGCATCATCGATCAGCATAACAGACATGAATACTGCCCCCCCAAGCATGATCCCCAGAACTATCATGATCGCCTGACCAATGGAAAATGAGGTCTTTTTCTTGCAGTCATCACAGATGGGCACATTCTTGAACGAGAGTGTTGTCTTCTTCCTCGCAATGGCGTAGTTCGCGCTCTCGAACGTGTCCTGCACTGTAATTGCGGATGAATGGTGCACCGTTGTGCACAGCGAACATTTCTGAGGCCATTGCACCTGCTCTCTCATGGGCAGGGTCACCTCATATTTCGGCTCGACTGTAATGTGACCTTCCCCGATATTTTCGCCCTCCATGAACCCTTCTCCTTGGCCATAAGAGTTATCTGATAATATTTAACTGTGCCAGTTTCCCCCCAGGGAAAGTTAAAATTCCAACAGGGCATTCCATTCTCGTGTTCATCGGAAAGAGGACGATCCTTCTCATTGCAGCAGTGGGTGCGGTAGTATCGATCAGGTTCTTCATCGTCGAGCTCTTCAAGTGGACGCTTGGATGGAGGGTGCCAGATCTTATCCTGAACATCTGTACAGTAGCGGTTATCGGCTCGATGATCCTGTTATTGATCGTGCTGGTAGCCGGGGCAAAAAAGGCCGAAGATACCAAAGCCGAAAAGGCGCAGAGTAAGATCAGGTCTTGTTCGTCCTGTGGCTATCGGCTCAATTACCTGAAGGGAAACGGCTGGTACTGCGAGAAGTGCATGAAATATGAGAAATAAAAAAATATAGGGCCCCTCAAAGGGGCCCCTATCTCTCCCTTCACTGTTTGTTCTGGTTCTGGGAAACGCCGGCTATGAAAGCTTCAACAGCTGCCATCGCGGCCGCCTTCTTCGCACCGCCCTGCTGGGCCTTTTGCGTCTTGTAGTACTCCACCACGATGTCCATGATGTTGTACCTGGGTATGAAGGATGTCGTATAGTCCCCATTCAGGAAGTTGGGGTGCTCCAGGACCACCTCGTGGAACGGGATGTTGGTCTTCACTCCTCCTATCTGCATCTCCCACAAGGCCCTCTTGGACCTCTGGATACAGTAGTCCCTGTTCTCCCCCCAGACGATCAGCTTGGCTATCATCGAGTCGTAGTAGGGTGGGATGGTATACCCCGGATACACTCCGGAGTCGATCCTTATGCCGGGTCCTGATGCCTCTGCATATCTGACGATCTTACCGGGAGCAGGAGCGAAATCGTTCAGTGGGTCCTCCGCGTTGAGCCTGAACTCCATTGCATGTCCTGTCTGGGTGATGTCCTCCTGAGCGTAGCTCAGGTCGAGTCCGGAGGCGACATAGAGCATCTCCCTGCCGATATCGGTCCTTGTGACCTCCTCGGTTATCGGGTGCTCCACCTGGAGCCTCGTGTTCATCTCCAGGAAGTAGTACTTCCCATCTTTGAACATGAACTCGCAGGTGCCGGCGTTCCAGTATCCCGCCGTCTTTGCCGCGGTTACTGCCTGCCTTCCCATCTCCTCCCTGAGATCTTGATCGAGTGCGGTGGAAGGGGTCTCCTCTATGAGCTTTTGATTTCTCCTCTGAACGGAGCACTCCCTCTCGTAGAGGTGTATCACGTTCCCCTTCTTGTCCCCGATCACCTGGAACTCGATGTGCCTGGGATCATCTATGTATTTCTCGATGAAAACGGCATCATCACCGAAGGAGTTCTTCGCCAGAACCCTGATGGACTCGAGCGTCTCCTCCATCTCCTGGTCGTTGGAGACCATCTTGATCCCGATGCCGCCGCCCCCTGCGGACGCCTTCAACATGACGGGGTATCCCACCTCGTTGGCGATGTCCTTGGCCTTCTCGTGGTCAGCTATGGCCTTGACCACACCCGGAACCACCGCAACCCCAGCCTCGATCATGGAGGTCTTTGCGGCGATCTTGGACCCCATCAGCCTCATGGCCGATTCGGGGGGCCCTATGAACTCTATACCGTTGGTATGGCAGAGCTTGCAGAAATCCGAGTTCTCCGCGAGGAACCCGTATCCGGGATGGATACCCTCCACGTCCGCCTTGAGCGCGACGTCGATGAGCTTCTCCTGCACGAGGTAGCTCATCCTGGCAGGCCCCTTGCCGATATTGTACGCCTCATCGGCGTACTTGACGAAGAGTGCGTTCTTGTCCGCATCGGAATAGACCGCCACGGTATCAATATTGAGCTCTTTGCAGGCCCTCATTATACGGATCGCGATCTCGCCCCTGTTGGCGATCATCACCTTGTTGATCAAACCCTCTTTGGCCATTTTATCACCTCAGAGTATCTGCATCATCAGCGTTCCGGTCTCGACAGCGTCACCCTCGCCCACGTAGATCTTCTTCACCTCGCCGCCGTGGTCCGCCTTGACCTCGGTCTCCATCTTCATCGCCTCTACGGTTGCGACGATCTGCCCCTCATCCACCTTGTCGCCCTCCGCGACCCTGATGGAGAGGACCGTTCCCTGCATTGGGCTTTTAAAACCGCCTTCGACGTCTGTCGGGGGGGCCTCTGCGCCGCCACCCTCTCCGGCGACCATGAAGCCGCCCGTGGGGGTAAGCTTGACCTCGAACATCTCGCCGTCCACCTCCACATCGAATTCAGTGGGTATGGCTGCCGGTCCTCCGCCTTTTGGCTCCTCCTCGTAAAGGAAGATATCTTTCAGCTCGGGGAAGAACGACTTCACGAACGCCCTGGTCGCCGGGTGATCGATGGGGAGTGGAAGGTCCTCTGACGTGAACTCCGCGACCGCCTCTCCCTTCAGGTACTTGAGCCCGACCTGCGGGTAGATCGCGTAGGTTAGGACGTCCTCCGGCTCCTTGTACAACCCCATCTCCTTGAGCTCTTTTTCCCTGAGGTCCCACTCGGGCTCGAGAAGGTCTGCAGGCCTGCAGGTGATGATCTGGTCCTTCCAGTCAGGTCCGAGGATCAGCTCCTTGATCTCATCGGATATGGGCGCAGGTGACTTTCCATACATCCCCTTGACGTAGTCGATCGTCTCCTTTGGGAGGTTTTTATACCTGCCGAAGAGGACGTTCATTACCGCCTGGACGCCGACCACCTGTGAGGTGGGGGTGACCAGGGGAGGATAGCCAAGCTCCTCCCTGACGATGGGTATCTCCTTGAGAACGTCATCCAGTTTGCTAATGGCTCCCTGCATCTCCAGCTGGGAGACCAGGTTGGAGATCATCCCTCCCGGGATCTGATGCATCACAATGGACGGGTCCGGCCTGAGCGCCTCCATCCTGATGAGATGCCTGTACTTCTTGGCCACTTTCCTGAAGTGGTCCCGGATCTCCATGAGAAGTTCCACGTCGAGGCCGGTATCCCACTCTGTATCCTTGAACGCCAGAACAACGGACTCCGTTGCGGGATGTCCTGTCCCTTCTGCAATGGGGGATATATCGGTATCGACCACATCCACACCCGCATCCGCAGCTCTCTGATAAGAGAGGCCGGTCATACCGGATGTTGAGTGGGAGTGAAGGTCAACGGGGCACTTTCCGCCCTGACCCTTGTATCCCTTGATGATGTCGTAGGCCCTCTTTGGTGTGATCATGCCAGCCATGTCCTTGATGCAGATGGAGTCCGACCCCATCTTCTCAAGGTCCTGCATGAACTTGATGTAATACTCCGTTGTATGCACCGGGGAGATCGTGTAGGAAACACACGCCTGAAGGTGGGCCCCCTCTGCCTTGACGGCCTTCATGGGGGTATCCATGTTCCGAAGATCGTTCAGCGCGTCGAACACCCTGAAGACGTCGATGCCGTTCTTGTGGGCGTAGTGGACGAACTTCTGAACGATGTCGTCGGGGAAGTTCCTGTATGCGACGATGTTCTGCGCGCGAAGAAGCATCATCAGCTTCGTGTTGGGCATCTTCTCCCTTATGAGCCTGAGCCTATCCCATGGGCTCTGGTTCAGGAACCTGAGGGGTACGTCGAAGGTGGCGCCTCCCCACATCTCAACTGCCCAGAAGCCAACCTTGTCCAGTTTCTCCAGTATCGGCTCCATATCCTCCGTCCTCATCCTTGTGGCGAAGATGGACTGGTGTGCATCGCGTAAAATCAATTCTGTGATACCGATCTTTCCCATTAGTTTTTCACCATCCCAACATCTCTATGTTGTCACTATGGTCGCGTGGGTAGATGGGCATATATATTAAAAGTTTCCCAAATCAGTGTAACCGATAACAAATAGATGATTCCCCGGAAAGGGGAAAAAGAGCCCATACGATCCTGTTCTGGACCGACGCCCTAGAAATCGCATCCCTTGATGTCGCATTCCGGGTTCCTGCAGAAGAAACACATGCCCTGTCTTGTCAGTGTGGGCTGGCCGCAGCTGGGACAGGTTGAATGGTAGCCGTTCATGATGAGATAGCCTCCCTTATGGAAGGAACACATTGGAGGGTGAATTAATAAGGGTAACAGGAGGGGGGTGGGGTGAAACTGATGATATTCTACATGCCAAGCCTGTAGCTCAATGCGCTCTCCTTGGACGCATCCACCGCAGGCTGCCCGAAGGGTTCAACCCTGCGAAGGAGGGCGAAGTAATAGGCGATATAGTGCCAAAGGCCGATGTAGAAGCCCATCTCCTCCTCGCTCTCCCCCCGCAGCACCATCCCGCCGAACGGAAGCTTCAGGTCCTGCATGCTTCTCATAACCCCCCACTGCTCCGCCTCCATGGCCCTGGACAATGAGTGTCCTCCGATATCGGAAAGGGGCATCTCCTTGTACAGCTCATCCCCCTCGCCCCCCATCCATAACACGGGATCGCCAGGAGTTCGGTTGACGGATACGAACAGGGCCTGGACGTCCTCGGGACCGTCGAGGACCCTCTGGTTCGTGTGGTGCTGGCTCTCGGGGCCTTCGAAGCAGAGCACCGTCATCCCCTTGCGCTCCTTGCCCACGGTCTCGTGCATGAGCTGGGTGATCAGGTCGTTGAAGGCGGAGAGGCCCTTGGAGTACACGGGCAGATACAGTATCCGCTTCCCCACCCGTTCGCATAGGTACTGGGACCCGCACAGGTCCAGAACGTCCTGCTCCCTGACCATGTGTTCGTATGCCTCCCCGATGCCTTGGGATATCCTGCCGATATCCAACCCGATGGCTGCCGCAGGCAGAAGCGCAGATGCAGTTCTACCCGAGAACCGCCCGCCGATCTCGGTCGGAACGTCCACTATGTTCCACCCGTTCCTGGCCGCCAGCGATCTCAGCGTGCTTTTCTCCGGGACCGTAACCACTGTGGTAGGGAGCCCCCTGAAGAACGTCAAGGCCTCCAGAACGGTCAGAGTGTTCCCGGACCTGCTGATGGCGATGATGTGCGTGGATGCGGGATCGATCACACCTTTTATCGTCTCGATGTGAAGGGGGTCGACGGTATCGATTATATGTATCCTTCGTTTGAATGTCTGGTCCCTGCCGACCGATCCAAGCAGTCCTCTGAAGGTGGTTATGGAGCCCCCGTGCCCGATGATCACGATATCGTTACAGTGTGATATGGGCTCTGCGGCCTCCGCGATCGCCTTGAGGTCAGGCTCAAACAGGGCAAAGGGCGGCGGGTCAAGTGCGTACACCCCCTCGAGCAGCTCCTCTATAAGCTTCAGAGGGTGTTCGTTCAGGTGTGTCCTGTCGATCTGGATGTGTGGGATCACCCCATCACCCCACCGATGTCGCCGGGTCCGGACGATGCCCTGTCTGGCCCCATCCTGGAGATACACTTCATGCAGACCAATCCCTTGGAATCCAGGTGGCCCCTGCATATGCTGTTTCCGCACAGGATGCATTTGCTGAAGGCGGGTTTACCGCATATGCCACATGTGTCCGCTACCTTCATTTTCGCTCCCTCGAGTTGTTATGCACCTCGGTTTATTTGATGGTGTTGGTGGAACACGCCCTCTCTTTGAGGTCCTCTTTCACCTCGCAGTATCGGTCCTTACCGCAGAGCATCTTGCACACGATGGGATAGTGCCTGATCGCCCTCTCCACCAGCCTCCCGGAGATATCCCTGATCTCCTTCTGGGCGTGAACGTCGGACCTCAGCCTTGCGAAGTGGTACAGCTCCCTCATGTTCAGCTTGATCACTACCCTGCGGACGTTGGCGTTGGAGAGGACGTATTGTGCCACGTGCTCCCCCATCCTGGCCGCTATCCTCCCGTGGAGGTCCTTCCCCCTCTCCTGGAGGTCCCAGTATCGGGCCGCATATCCCGCCTTTTCAAGGATGGCCTCCGGGGTCTCCCATCTGTTCGGGTCGTATGCCTGGACCAGAAGCGTGACCATTCGATGTCTCTTGAGCTGGGCATATCCGGTGGCGGATATATCGAAATCGAAGGTCAGGTCCATCATCTCGAATGACCTGGGCATGGATGCGTGCTGGGGATACCCCTCGAAGATGGGCATCAGGAGCTCCAGCAACTGGCCATCATCCATCTCCCTGGCCAGCTCCCTGCAGCGGTGCATGCTCAGGTCCGAAAGCTCGAAGATCATGGAGGCCACCACCTCCGCCTCGGGGTCGTCCGAACAGCAGGGCGTACCCTGACACACCATGTCGGTGGACCGGATGCCTTTCGGCACGGTCAATTCATCCCCCGCAACCTCCTTTTTCCCCTCGATATCCAGGTGGGTTCGAACGTATTCGCGGACCTCCTCTCTGGCCTTGTAAGCGTGATCGGCCCCCCCGGTGTACTTGATCAGGGAGGGCGCGAGGTGAGAGGAGGTCTCCAGCAGCTTCTCCGAGAGGGACCTCACCTCCTCAAGAGGATGGGCCGCACCCGCCGAGATGATATGCTCCAGCTCCCTTGCATTGACGGTCATTCCCAGGTCCGTCGGGCATGTGAGCCCCAGGACATATCTGGTCTGCTCCAGGAGCAGTTCCCCGAACTTATCGACCATCTCCCTGTCGGCGGACATCTCCGTGTAGAGGTCCAGCCTGTCGCCGTCAAGGTCTCTGAGCTCCTTCTCGAACTCCGTGTCAAGGAGCTCTTTCGGTATCTGGAACGCCCTGTCCCCGAAGAAAACGTACCTCTGCGATCTCTCTGTATAGGAGGCAAGCCTGTGCGACTCTATGAACTCCACCAGAAGCCTTGAACACTCCTCGATGTCCAGGTTGAAGACCGCATGCTCCGCTATGGACGAGTGCCCCATCTTGTACACGATGCTCTCGTTGGACCTCCTGGACCGATCCAGCTGTTCCACGGCCTCATCCCTGAGCTCCTGGAGTCCCTTCGGGCTGTGCGATATCCGGGCGTACGCGGCCGAGATGGTCTCGGGGGTAGCGGCCCGATCGTCCTTCCAGAACCTTCTGTCCAGTGTGGCTCCCGCCAGGGTCACTCTCATCTGCGCTCCCTCCATTGGTCGTTCATATTGATCCCCTTATCGTTCTCTCTCCTGTAATCTTTTATGTAGGCGGTAGAGGGCTTCAAGGGCCTGAAGGGGCGTCAGGTTGTTGGGGTCCATGTTCCTCAGCTCCTCTATTACCGGGTCGTCGCCCTGTGACTCGATCATCTCTCTTGTGGGGAAAAGGACCATCTGGGCCGACCTCTTCACGGGCGTTTCCCTGATGGTGTCGGCCGTGTCATTTTCCCCGGATATGATGCTCTCCGCCCTCCCCTCCAGCACGTCGCTCTTCTCGATCCTCTCCAGCACCTCCCGCGCCCTCTGGACGACCTCATCAGGAATGCCGGCAAGCCTGGCGACCTCCACCCCGTACGATCCGGAGGCGGGGCCTCCCCGCACCTTTCTCAGGAACGTGATCCCGGCGTCGTTCTCCGCCACGGCCATGTGCATGTTGAAAACCCCCTCGAGGGCCCCCTCCAGCTCCGTAAGGTGGTGGTAGTGAGTTGCAAAGATGGCGTTCGAGCCGATCCTCTCCCGGTCCGAGATGTACTCCGTCACGGCCCATGCGATGGAGAGCCCGTCGAAGGTGGAGGTCCCCCGACCGATCTCATCCAGCAGCACCAGCGAGGAGCTGGTTGCGCTGTTGAGAATGTTCGCCAGCTCCAGCATCTCGACCATGAACGTGGACTGTCCCCGGACCAGATCGTCCGACGCGCCCACCCTGGTGAAGATCCGGTCCACCGTCATGAGCTCCGCTTTCGATGCAGGGACGAACGACCCCATCTGGGCCATGATCGCGATCAGGGCCACCTGCCTCATGTACGTGGATTTTCCGGCCATGTTGGGCCCCGTGAGGATCATGAACCTCCTCCCCCCACCGTCCAGTCTGGTGTCGTTGGGCACAAAGCCCCACTCCACCCTGTCCTCGATGACGGGATGCCTTCCGTCAACGATGGTTATCGATCCTCCGTCCGAGACGGTCGGCCGCACGTAGTTCCTCCTTGAGGCCACCTCGGCCAGGTCGATCAGGACGTCGATAACGGCAACCGAATGGGCCGTTGCCTGGACCGTCTCCACGTGGGAGAGGACCTGCTGCTTCAGGTCGTTGAATATCTCGATCTCCATCTCCGACATCCGATCCTTTGCGTTCAGGATGATGGTCTCCTTCTCCTTCAGCTCCTGGGTGATGAACCTCTCCCCGTTCGCGAGGGTCTGTTTTCTGATGTACTCGGATGGGACGTTCTGGAGGTTCGATCTGGTCACCTCGATGTAGTAGCCGAACACGTTGTTGAACCGCACCTTGAGGGAGCGGATGCCCGTTCGGGCCTTCTCGGACTCCTCGAACCTCTTCAGCCAATCCTTTGAATCCCTGGAGGCCGAGAGGATCTCATCCAGGTCATGGGAGTAGCCCTCCCTGATCATTCCCCCCTCCCTCGTGGAGAGAGGTGGTTCATCGACCACGGCCTTCTCTATCAGATCGATAAGTGGTTGGACCGGGTCCAGCTGTTTCTGGCACCTGGACAGGAGGCTCGAACCGCCAAGGCCGTCCGCGGAACCCATCTTCTCTTTCAGCTTCCCCGCTCCTTCGAGAGAACACTTCAGCCCGATCAGGTCCCTTGCGCTCCCCCGGTTCATCGAGAGCCTCATCAGGAGCCGCTCCAGGTCCTGAACGCCCTTCAGTTCCTCCTTCAGGTCGGACCGGAGGAAGAGATCGTTAAAGAGCAGCTGTACCCCGCCCTGACGCTCCCCGATGAGGTCCGTGTCCATGAGTGGATGCTGGATCCAGTTCCTGAGAAGCCGACCCCCCATCGCCGTCTTCGTATGGCCCAGAACGTCAAGCAGTGTGCCTTTCGTGGACCCATCCCTCCACGAGCGGATGACCTCGAGGTTGCGAAGCGTAGTGGAGTCCAGGACCATATACTGGGAATCCCGATAGGGGGATATGCCCCTGATGTGCGACAGATCGCACATCTGGTGCTCCCTGGCATATGCGAGCGCGCCCCCGGCAGCCGAGCTTGCGAGGGGCGTGTCAGCGAGCCCAAGTCCCTCGAGGGACATGACCCCGAACTGCTCCTTGAGGAGGGCATCCGAGTAGGTGTCGAGGAAGTGGTGATCGGGGAACGGTGTCACCACAACGGACTCCCCCACCTGCAGTTTCAGCTCCTTGACGAAAGCTTTTTTATCATTCAGGGATGAGGGAAGCACTATCTCCGCCGAGCTGAACTTGAGAAGCTCCGATACCAGCCCCTGGAAGGAGGAGGTATCGGGGATCTGCGTGGCGAAGAAATCCCCCGTTGTGATGTCCAGATGTGCGATGCCGTACGACGCCCTGGGAAGGAGAACCTTCTCCTGGGTGGGCCCCCTGTCCTCCGCCAGCGGCTCATCCATCTCGCCCTCCGATACGGATCTGATGATGGATGAGAGGAATGTGTTTCCGCTTTCCTGGGCGGACCGATCGGCGATGAGGGTACCGGGGGTCACGATCCTCACTACCTCCCTCTTGACGATCCCCTTCGCCTTTTTGGGGTCCTCGACCTGTTCGGCGATCGCCACGCGGTACCCCTTTTTGACCAATCTGGGAAGGTAGTTCTCCAGGGCGTGATAGGGTATCCCTGCAAGCGGGATCTTGCCGCCGTAAGGGCCCTTGTCCCTTGCGGTGAGGGTGATGTCGAGCTCTCTGGAGGCCACCTCGGCGTCCTCGAAGAACATCTCGTAGAAGTCCCCCATGCGGTAGAAGAGCAGGCAGTCTGGATGTGCCTTCTTGATGGAGAGGTACTGTCTCATCAGGGGGGTTGGATCTCTCTTTATTTTCTCCGGCAAGGGCTTGACCTTCCAGGGGATATGTGAAATCCGCCTTTTACCATTTACCCCTCCGCTCAAAGAAAACACCAGGATCAAAGGTATATCTTGTTACTGCAAAGCTTTTATGTGGGGACAATTCTACACTCAATCCCGATAACAGACCCCCTGGTGATGTAGGATGAAAAGCGTAATCAAAGCCCTGATCGGCATTATGATCATAGCCCTGCTCACGTTCACAGTTCTACCCAGGGGAGGGGACTCGGAGGACATCGCCTTTTCCACACGGGAGGCGCCTCCGGATATCATCGTCGACGTCCCCATGTCCGAGCCCAGGACCTCAACCCAGTTCATCGATGGGAAGGCCTGGGGGCGCATAGATCTTGATGGTTCCCTGTCCTCCATGACGCAGGGGGGCCCCGCCCTCCCGAGGATCTCCTATCCCATGAAGGTCCCCTACGAGATCGAGGACCTCAGGGTAGTGAGGGCCGACCCCGTCAAGTTCCTTCTCGACCATCCACTTCCTCCCTCTCCCACGTTGGTTCCATTCACAGAGGAGTATATGTCCCTGGACCGGGCCCCCCCTCTCAAAGTAGATTGGACCGAGTATACCACCAATGTCGTTACTCCCAAAGATCCCCTCTCCTGGACCCACATGGGATACGGCTGGGATACGGGAGAGAAACTGTCGCACTACTCCATATCCATCACCCCATTCGATTACAGGCCTCTCTCGGGAGAGCTTACATTCTACAGTGACATCAGCCTGGAAATAGTGGTCAAGCAGGAGCTGCCGGTAAGGGCGATGACAAGAGCCGTGGTCCCTCCCGGCTCCCTGGAGGAGGGCACGGAGCTTCTGATAGTGGCCCCTTCCAGCTACCTGGATGATATTCAGCCTTACACCGAATGGAACAGGGAGAAAGGCACCATAACCACGGCAGTATCAATGCAGACCGTTGATTCCACCTATCCCACGATGGACGACCCCTCTTCACTGTGGCAATATATCCGGGACTCCTTCTTCGGGGATGGGAAGTCGTTGAAATTCGTCACGCTCATAGGCGAGGTGAACCAGGTGCCCACAAGGGTCGTAAAGGACACCAATCCATACGTGGCCGCAGGCGAGCCCGACCACCACGCCGCCGACACCTATTTTGGATGCCTTGACTTCACCTACCAGAACTGGGATAAGGACAAGGACGGCATCTGGGGGGAGGCGAGGGACATCATCGATTATACCCAGGAGGTGTACGTCAGCAGGGTGCCCGTGAACACGGAGAGCGAGGCCGGAGGATGGGCACTGAAGGTGGTGAAATACGAGAAGAACCCCAACACCGGGTCATGGGCGGGAAAGGCAGGCCTCTTCGGCGCAAACACCCACAAGGTCAACGATGGTCCCGATCAGTGTGAATACCTGTGGACCGAGTATCTGAACGGCGTGTATCCAACAAAAGCCCCATACTACAGTGCAAGCACGACGCAACAGTCGGTGGGCGCCACGATCCTATCCTATGGCAATATCAATTCCGCCTTGAATGACGGCCTGGGCCTGGTCGTCTACATGGGGCATGGTTATTACGGGGCGTGGACGGAGGGAACCCACGAGGGCCCTTCAAGCACGATCTTCACAACCAGCACTGCCAGGTCCCTCTCCCAGTCGCCAAAGCTTCCCTTTATCACGGCGATGTCGTGTGAGACGAACTGGTTCGACTACACCTCCTTCGAATCCATCTCCGAGGAGTTCGTGGAGAACGCGAACGGAGGGGCGATAGGATACATAGGGGCGGTCAGGACGACGGAAGGTGGGATCGGGTATGATATCTATTATCCCGGAGCACCGGCGATACAGGAGGACGTTCTGAGAATGATCCAGGAGGGCAAGAGGTCCATAGCCGAGATAATGGCGGGCGCAAAGGAGCACTACTACGAATCGTTCGGGAGCTACTTTTTCGGCTCTGGGGACGGAGGCATTACATACAGCGTCTGGATGGAGCACATGGCGCTCGGGCCCGCCGAGGTGGAGATCTGGACCGACGCTCCAAAAAGCCTTCAGGTAGGCTACGATTTCGATAACGACTACTATACCAATTTCACCATCGAGGTCAAGGACGGTGCGGGGTCACCGGTGAACAACGCCAAGGTGTGCATATACTCGTCAACTCTCAACGATCAGGTGGTCGTAACAACGGGCAGCAACGGCATGGTAACGACCCCCTATGTCATCTCCCAGACCGCAGTGGGGACGATCACCGTTACCAAGACCGGATATAAGCCGTTCCAATCAGATATCCTGATGAGGGATTCAACACCCCCCGTGACCGAGTTGGATGCGAAGATACGGTACCCAAACGGCATGGATGGATGGTACCTGATGGACCCGGAGATCGCGTTCAGCTCCTCCGAGCCGTCCGACATCCAGTACAGGATAAACGGCGGTTACACGTACTCGTACACCGGGGAGATTAGGCTCATGCAGGGGGTCAACGATATCGACTACTGGTCCGTGGACTCCTCCGAGAACATCGAGGAGGTAAGGACGGTACAGATCAAACTGGATGACGAGGCCCCCAGGGCCGAGGTTCACATGACCCCGGAGGAGCCGGACGGGTTCTACGGTTGGCACGTCACCTCTCCCGTGATCGAGGTCTCTCTTGAAGAGTCGGCTGGCTCGGACCAGAGGATGGAGTACTGGTACAAGGGCGAGGATAAACAGACCTATGAAGGCCCGATCGTATTGGAAGATGGGGAGCAGGAGATACACATCCAGGCGTCGGATAATGCAGGGAACAGGGATATCGAACACGTTTTCCAGCTCATGGTGGATACCTCATTTCCATCGACCAGGGCATCCACGGGCGGGGTGTCCCGGAATGAGAACGGCTGGTACGATCAGCCCTTCGAGATCACCCTCAGGTCGGACGACTCCACGGCGGACATCCAATACCGATGGAACGATGACGGGCTCGTGATGAACTACAACGGCGCTATCACACCAGAATACGGGAACAACACCCTGTACTACCACTCCGTGGACAGGGCGGGAAATGTGGAAGAGGAGGGGTACACGGAGTTCGCCTACGATCCCGATGCACCGATCGTCACACATGCTGCATTTCCAGCCAGGCCGGATGGGTATGACGGGTGGTATACGACCATCCCCAGGGTGTCGCTTTCCGTGGAGAACGAGATGTACGGGAAGACGATCTTCTACAGGATCGAGGACGGGGAGTGGATGACCTACATCTCCTCTATCGTACTGCCGGAAGGAAAGACAACGCTTTTGATCTACGCAGTTGACGATGCGGGCAACAGGTGTCCCGAGATCAGGTTGGAGTTCAAGGTGGACACGGAGATCGAGAGCACCCAGTACAAGGTCGACGCCCTTATGGGCAACGGATGGTACAAGGAGGTGCCCACGATAACGCTCACGGGTGAGCCGGGGGCGACGATATACTACAGCTGGAACGACAGGGTATACGAACGATATATGGGTGCCCTGTTCCCACCCGAGGGCGAGGGAATGTTCACACTCACATTCTACTGCATGGACGATGCGGGCAACAGGGAGCCCGAGAGGTCCATTACCGTCAATGTGGACGCTACGGCCCCCGAGTCGGCGATGACCTATCGGACGAACGATAACTGGGTAAACTTCAACCTGTCTGGATCCACCGATGGTGTGGGGGTGATGTACTACTTCATGGACTTCGGCGACGGAAGCGATTCCGGGTGGGTAAATACGCCGTTGATACAGCATGAATACCTGGACAAAGGGGATTACACGGTGGAGGTCAAGGTCAAGGATGAGGCTGGACACGAGAGCGAGGTAATGGAGTATCCCATCTCGCTTTCAGGTGGACAGGATATTGCCATTCTGCTGATGGTCCTGGTACTGGTGGTGGTCGTCTCCATCGGGGCGATAGCCCTCATTGCGATCTACAAGCACAGGCATTCGAAACCACATAGGCTCCATTTCCCCCACCCCCATATGCCGCATCCTCATTTGCCCCACCCTCATATGCTGCATCCGCACCTCCCCCATCCACCTCCAAAACCACCCCTCCCCCCTCAAACCGTGGTATCACAGTTGGAACCGGCCGGGGCACCCGGGAAAACGGATTCGCCGATCGAACCAGCAACGGCCCAACCAACTACGCCGCCTGCGGTGAGGCCCGCGGGCTCTATAGGTCCCGATCAGACCTATCAACCCCCCCCACCACCGCAGCCCCCGCAGAGGCCTTCAGCAGGTCACTCCAACCCCTCATCGAAGTAATCCTCATCCGGCCCCGGGAAGCTCCACCTCTTCCGCAGTTTCAGATATCTATCGAAGTTCCATATCTTTCTCAATCCCTTGCCCTTTTCCCCGTTGAGCGTCTCCAGCACCTCCCGGGCCCCGTGGATGAAGAGCATCTCCTTCTTCGCCTTCGTAATGTCGAAATCGAGCGTTTTGATGTCGCCCGTTGGAATGTCCACCAGGCGGCTCTTTCTCGTGGGGTAGTTCATGAGTGACATGGAGCTCTGGCCGTGCCTCATCGTGTCGAATATGGCCAGTCCGAAATGGAACAGGTCCTTCGTATCGTGGCTGGGAGATGGGGACGAGGTCAGGTTGATCCCCAGGGTGGGCCACCTCACCTTTTTCACGTCATCCCGATCGAAGATCTCCAGCGGGAGATTGGCAGCGAACGCCCCATCCACGATCATCGCATTATTAAGTTTATATGGCTGAAAGAAGAAGGGAACGGATACGGACATCCTGACCGCAGCTGCCACCGGGAAACTGTGAGGGCGCAGGTTTCCATATCTGTCCAATTTGAGGTCCTCGGGCATGCGGAGCTCCGTTGCGTGAGTGACGTCGGAGGCCAGGATCTCGAGTCTGGGGCCGTCCCTGTTGTTGAGCGGTGCAAGCATCCCCACACCATTCCGGGGGAGCTTTCCAAAGGTGGAGGCGTTCCTCTCGGAGAGCATCTTCTCCACCCAGACCTGGAGCTTGTACCCCTCGTACATCCCGTATGACATCGAGACCGCAACGATCAGGGCAAGACGGGGGAGCCGTTTGTCCCAGTTCCCGTCCCGAAACTCCATGAAGTCCAGGTTGAAGAGCTCCTCAACGATATCGTAGATGTCATATCCTGCAGCAACGAGCGCTGCCAGAATGGCCCCTGCAGAGTTGCCAGCAAGCCGTTTGTATTTGATATCGAGCTGATCCAGGGCCCACAGGGCTCCAAGGTGGGCCACCCCTTTTGCTCCACCGCCGGACAGGACAAGGTCGCAGACGTTGTCCTCCTCGTCGTGGGACAGCTGGAACCGTGGGTTCCATCGGAGCTTCAACAGTTCATCCTCTATGCGGGAAAGCCTCTCCTCCCCTCTCTTGGAGAACGATTCCAATCCAATCAGCTCCTTTGATCTACTGGTAGGGTACAGCCCTCATTATCTTCAATACCAGAAGGGACCCATCCTCCTGTGAGCCCAATATCAGCTCATCATTTGCGGAGAGGCCCATGCTTCTGAACCACTTGGTCAGGCCGCCGCCGATCCTCACGCCACCCGTGTTGGATATCATGCATTTCGATTCAAGGGATGCGTCCTTCCGGATCCAGATCTTGATCACGCCCTCGTTCAGGAGGTGGCCCTTGTCCTTGGGGATATAGAGGAAACCCTGGCGGACGGATGTTGTGGAGATAGGGGATATCACTATCCTCTCGTCGGGGGTCCCCGACTCCTTGGTGACTATCTCCTCCACCATCTGGAGCATGGGTTCGATCCTGGCCGTCGCGGGCGCCCCCTTGCCTCCCACCGTCATCTTCACAGCGGCAATCAGGTCGCTTGAGAGCAGGGGTATGATGCTCACGCCGCTGGAGGGGAACTCTACCTTGACCGCATCCGCCGTCCCCGGATCGAGCAGGTAGAGGTACTTGTACTGCGCGTCCTCCTCCTCTATCCTCTTGAGGTTCTTCTTCATGGAATCGTGCTGGCGGCTGCCGAAGGAGCCCCTCCCACGCAGGCTCATGGTGCGGACCCTTGCAAAGACCTCCGTTCTGCCATCCCTGGCACCTATGATGGACGATTCATCCGGTTTTTCGATGACCTCCCAGCCATCCACATCCCGATGTCGGTCCTCAAGGTCCTTTGAGGCGATGAAGATGGACGCCATTCGGATCCTCTCGTCCAGGTCCCTCATGCTCTCCTTCAGGGTCAGAAGGAACGTCAGGGTTCTGCTCATTTCCTCGGTTGATTCTACAATTTTACCCATATTCATCCTTTAAAGCATTAAATTGATAGTGATTAAGCTTTTCGGTATCGCCCCCGCCGTTCCACGTCGGTAGACAGGTCGGTCGAGGAGGCGTGCCGGGAAAAAATACTTCTACCTCCAGAAGGATACAACGGCAGGAAAAGCAGGGTGAGAAAAATGGTCAAATGCCTATCATGTCAGGAGGAGATGGAGAGAAAGGATTTCAGCGGTGTTGAGATCGACATGTGCCCCTCGTGCAGATCCGTATGGTTGGATGGGGGGGAGCTCGAGGAGATCATTGGATTGGACCCGGAGGATGGAAAGATATTCTCCTGCGAGGAGTGCGGCTACAGCATGAACAAGAAGCTGATACTGGGGATAGAGATCGATTACTGCCCCTCCTGCGGAGCCGTGTGGTTGGACCCGGGGGAGCTGGAGAAGCTCTCCAGAAAGCCGGTCATCAAAGGCAACAAGGCCCTGTTCAATTTCGTCAGAATGGAGCTGGGACCGAAGTACGAAAGGCTATCCACCCGCTGACCTCTCAACGATCGTTGTCGCCCTTTCCGCTTGAGATCTCGATACCCTCTCCAATGGTAACCAGCATATTATCTATCGCGGCTATGGTCTCGATGCCGCTCTTGTCGTGTACCCAGCCGGCCTGGAGGTTTGGATCGTCCTTCAGAAACCTCTTTCCAAGGTGCGTAAGGATCACCAGATCGGGCCCTATGCACTCCGCGAAATAGGCTGCGTCCTCGGTGGAGAGGTGGTACGGTATCCTGGCCCTCAGCGGCCTGGTCGTTGCGAGGATCAGTATCCTCGCCCCTTCGTGTTGGTCCACGATACTCTCCCGCAGCTCCGTGTCGGCCACATAGGAGATGTCGCCGTTGCTGGTCGAGATCTTGAACCCTATGGTGTCCGGGTCGGAATGTATGGAAGGGGTTGCGGTGACCTTC
>JAGLEG010000225.1 GCA_023145185.1 Thermoplasmata archaeon | reverse complement strand
TATTTCCGATCAAACCTAACTTTGACATATGAGTGATAATTATGTGTCAAAGTGAGGCTTCTCCCAACATTGACAGGCTCAGATCATATTCGAACTGTCAATGTTGGGATCAAACCCAGTAATATACCAGGAAACCAACGGCAAGGATCATACCCATTCTGACCAGATCGGGGAGATCATTACACATCAGGCCTCCAACCAGGAATCCCATGATCAATAGAACCAGACCAAAGAGGAAGAAGTACGTTCCAATATTCTCCAGTCCTCTATCCACGGTTCTTCTGAATTCGAAGTTATCCCGGTCCTCATCCAGATCTTCAGCCTTGGAAACACTGTCTGGATTGCCGTCGTTGTCCCCATCGTACTTATCATCATCTCCGCTGGGGTATTTCCAGACCTGATCCATCGCATGTCCGAAGATCCCTCCTACCAACATGAGGATGATCCCGGTTATGACCAGGACTGCGACAAGGCCCTTTACACCTTTCTTTCCTTTCTTCTTACCACCTTTCGAGGTAGCTCCTGATCTGTTCTCATCATTCATATTATCACCCGGGCTCTAATTGTAGGTACGAATAAAAAAACCTTTCTCCCCGGATGAAGTTTAAACAGGCAAAGAAAGGGATCGGATCATATTTCTTCACCTAAATTTCACCATCAGGCCGTTATCCCCCTGAAGAAGTGGTCATTAATATCAAATTAGAAGGAGAGTTATCCCCCATAAAGTATCATTTCAACAATAAAACTATTATACTGGGGATAATTCTCTACAGCCATGGTATCGGTAAAGGAGCGAACGGTCAAGGGAAAGAGATACATCTACGTCTCCTCCTCCGCATCCTACAAAGGAGAGAGAAGGAGATTTGAGAAGTGTGTCGGCCCATCTGCGGACAGGGATGTGGAGATGGATAGAAGGATCGATTTCTACTCGGACCTCCTTGAGTTCAAATCCACATTATACAGGATCTACCTCAGGGCAAAGGGTACAAGATTCACTTACCTCCCGTCGTTCTACTCGTTCTACCTCGCCATGATCAAACAGCTTTACCACGATTTCCTCTCCGGCCTCTACCTCTCGGAGGTAGACAGATACGAGAGGGAGTTCAACATCAGATACGTCCACAACACCACCGGCATAGAGGGGAACACCCTCTCCCTCAGGGAGACGGCGATGATCATGGAGGATGGGATCGCCCCTGCAGGAAAGCACCTCAGGGAGATCCACGAGGT
>JAGLEG010000224.1 GCA_023145185.1 Thermoplasmata archaeon | reverse complement strand
TCGTCACCGTCCACGTCCGTCGCCAGACAGTCCAAAAATAGCACATCTCCCTCGGTCATATTACGATCTTCGGGTGCAAGGGACCAGATCGGGGCGTCATTTGTGTTCGAGACAACTATGGTGAACTCATGAACGTCGCTACCGTTGTTTCCATCGTCCACCTCAACCTGGACCCAGAAGGTTCCAACATCATCGTTTGTAGGGGTCCCATTGAGCCAGCCAAGCGAAGGATCTATAGTTAGCCAACCCGCGTCTGTAGAGAGGTTCCAGGTGAGCGTATCAAATGTTGGATCCATGTCGGTAGCGTTGTAGTCAACGCTGTAGAACATATCCTCGATCGCTGTGGTAATGTTGGAGGTTGTGATCACGGGAGCATCATTGATATTGATGACATTAAGCGTGAAGTTCGTGTAGTCCTCACCACCGTTACCATCAGATACCGTGACGTTCACCCAGAACGTTCCAACGTCGTCATTGGTTGGTGTCCCGGATAGAGCGCCTGTGGTCGAATTGATGGCAAGCCATACCGCGCTTGTGTTCAGCGACCATGTAAACGTATCATCCGTCGGGTCCACATCGTTTGCCGTATAGTTTTTCACATAGAGTAGATCCTGAAAACAACTCGTATCATCAGAGGTTATTATCTCTGGTGCGTCGTTGACATTTACAACGGTGAGCATTATGGCCTTTACCGTCGAACCGATCATGTCAATTACAGTTAAATTCGCCCAATATGGGCCGATATCATCATTCGTTGGTGTTCCGTATATCGTATTGTTCATAGCGTCCCATGTGAGCCAGGAGGCATTTGTATCAAGCGACTTTGACTGGAACGTATTTTCGCAAGGATAGGAGGATATCTCATATTCAAAGGCTGCTGTGAAATAGGAATCCTCCTCAATATCTACAACTGTTTCATTGGAGAAAAATATCAAGGGATTACGATAATAGTTCTGAAGAAAAGGATAGGAACTACCATTAAGAATACCCCAAACCGATGTGAGATCCCATCCGGCCGAAGTGAAGGTGCTCTTGTTTTTCATCTCGGCGGTGGTTTTTCCAGTTCCTCCATCGCTGGTGGCCATTCCGGAGGTCTCCACGTCCCAGAAACAGTTTGAGATCAATCCACCTTTCACTCCCACGAGACCACCGACACTACTACCACCACTGACGCTGCCAGTTGCGTAGCAGTCTGAGACATCATCCCAGGTAAATCCCACGAGACCGCCTACAGTATTATCTCCGCTGACGCTGCCAGTTGCGTAGCAGTCTGAGACATCATCCCAGTTATCTCCAGCGAGCCCGCCTATTTCACTTCTTCCGCTGACGTTTCCGGTTGCGTAGCAGTTTGAGAGCAAGTCAGAGGATCCCACGAGCCCGCCTACAACATCATATCCACTAACGCTTCCTGTTGCGTAGCAGTCTGAGATCGGTCTAGAGGCCCTTGCCACGAGCCCACCGACATAATCTGCTCCGCTGACGCTGCCAGTTGCGTAGCAGTTTGAGATCGTGCCCACGCTCTCCCCCACGAGCCCCCCTACCATATTTTTTCCGCTGACGTTATTATCTATCAGGCCGATATCACTCAAACTTGTAGCATCACCTATAACACCAAATAATCCCACGAAATCAGTGGTTGCCCGGTTAATGAAGAGATCTGTGATGTTGTATCCCTGGCCGTCCAGGGAACCAACGAACCAGTCAGTAAGAGGTGTCATAGTTCCAATAGGGATGAAACCCTCACCCGAATTCCAACCAACTGTAGCAGAGGCGTCGATATCGTTGATCAGCACATAGTATGCGCTGAGGTTTGAACTCATATCCTGAAGCTGGTCGACATCGGATATCTGATATGGGTCCTCGATGGATCCATCTCCACCTGCGAATGCTCTCGTGACAACGGCTTCCGCTGGTTCCACAAGGTTTCCTGAAGGTATAGCCATCAGGCCTAATAATCCTGCAGATATCAATGCCAAGACCAGGAGTAATGAATATGTTTTATTATGCACAGAGCCACCCCATTAGGCTGAGGAATGGGTACTGTGATAAAGGGTTTTTGATGCTATTAACAAAATTCTACACTCTTCTTGTAAAAGTTAACAAGTATTGACCCAAGGTCTACAGAAAATAATGGTAATTTGAAGATTACGTCCCAAAATGGTCATCTGTTAAACATTCCGGGCTATGGAAAATTCTACTAAATTTTAGGTTGTAGTTCCGATGCCTCATTCAGATCTTATTTTTGTGTGTTATTCCTCTAATGAATCTGTTTGACCCTTCCTTGATTTGATCACCATTACAACAATGACCACTATGATCAGGAGCAGGACGATCCCGGCGATCAAGCAGAAGCCTGCAATGGATCCTTTATCATCTTTATCCGTTGATCCATCCGCCGATTCATCGACATTTGGGTCCGATCCCTGTTTGTACTCATCGAGGTTTGATATGCCGTCCCCGTCTGGATCAAGGGCTGCATCCGTTGGATCATCAGGATCAAATCCGTATATTAACTCCCACTCGTCGGGCATACCGTCGCCATCTGTATCGGTCTTGTTCTCCACGGGCTCAGGTTCCTCGCCTGGTGCATACACGCCAATTGAGAAGGTATGCTGAATCTCAAGGGTTCCATCCGTTGCAGTTATGGTTGCAGTGTATGTTCCTACAACAGGAGATGCCCAGCTGATCACACCGGTTCCGCTGTCAATGGTGATATCGGAGGTAGGTGTGGTCTCTATTGAATAGGTGATGTTGTCCCCATCAATATCCATCGCCAAACAATCAAGTGTAAGCGCTTCCCCCTCGGTGAGGTCCTGATCTATCGGTGTAAGGGACCAGACAGGAATGTCGTTAATGTCGATCACCACCAGGGTGTAGTTAAGCGAGTGTGATCCACCGTATCCATCGATGACCGTTATGTTGACCCAGAACGTTCCCACATCGGAGTTGCCAGGAGTTCCGGTCAGTGAGGTTCCATTCAGCTCAAGCCAATTCGCGCTTGTATCCATTGACCAGGTGAAGTTGATCGCAACAGGGTCCTCGTCGGTCGCATTGAGTAGAACTGAGTATAGTT
>JAGLEG010000223.1 GCA_023145185.1 Thermoplasmata archaeon | reverse complement strand
TGAAAGGGTCGTAACCCACGCTCAGCGTGGATTTTCCCGGAGGTATCGCCTGCTCCAGAGGAGCACCCCATATGTCCACATCTATCTCCTCACCATGGACGACCACCAGGGTGATCTCATCGGTGTTGTTCTCCAGATGGTCATCAGATGCATTTGTGGACACGCTTACGAGGAAAGACCCCTCGTTCGCCGGGGTCCACCCTGCAAACGTCACCGAAGATGTGTTGCCAACCCACTCCAGTTCCCCGCCAAGGGATACGTTATCCTGGAACACCAGGGTGGGAAAGGTCCCGTTTGCAGGAAAGTATATCGAGAGCTGGGCCCACACTATCCCGGCAAAGTCCAGCGTTCCCGAATTGTTCAGGTCCGCAGTGATGTTGAGGGCATCCATGGTGACAAATTGACCATCGTAATGGGAGGTGATGTTCACGTTGATGTCAAGTCCGGGGCCACGCGTGGGGCCATCCAGGGCGCCGCTGTCCAGCATTCCATGAGGCATCAGAGGTGATGCCAACATGACAAGGACCATTATCCAGCTGCCCAGAAATCCCATTTTGAACATTGAAATATCCTCTAAATACCTGCCTACCTATCAATTGTGAGTAGGGCTTTAAAGCTTTCCTTCACATGGACCGCCTATAATCGTTGTTTCTTGTAATATAAGGTGTCCGGTACGGTCATGGTTATTTACAAGGGATTCAATAGTCCATCCGATGTTGATCGCCCTCTCGGGAACACCAGGATGTGGAAAGACCACCGCAGCAGAGGAGCTTGAGGCGCGGGGTTACCAGGTCCATTACCTCACCGGGATGATAGAAGGATGGGGGCAGTTCGGACCTCCCGACGAAACGGGGTCCGTCCCGGTGGATGTGGACGAGCTCAGGGACCTTCTGGGAACGTGGGCCGAGGGACTCAGGGGAGTTAACGTTCTGGACGGGCACCTGTCATATCTCGCCCCCGCCGATGCGGTGTTGGTGCTAAGGGCTGATCCAGATACCATCCGGAAGAGGCTTTCCAGCCGAAATTACCCGGAGGGGAAGGTCATGGAGAACGCAGAGGCGGAGGGGATCTCCTCGGTTTTGATCTACGCCTTGATGGAGATGAAGGATAGGGGACGGGAAGAGAGGGTCTTCGAGAGGGATATCACCGACCTCACGCCGGGGGAGTGCGCGGATTGGGCTGTGAAGATGATCTCGGCCCTCAAGGGGGAAGATTTAAAGTCCCTTGTCAGATATCGACCGGGAAAGGTGGACTGGACCGAGGTGATCTCAGGATGGTACTAGAGGGATACAGACGCTCACTGGACATGTTCTTTGACCCGTTCGTGAAGATCTTCGCATTTCTGGGGCCTGATTTCTTCTCATACCTCTCGGTCATCTTCGCCATCATCGCGGGGATCGTCTTCGGATTCTCCGGGGAATGGGTTCCGGGTGGAAACCCCTGGATGCTCCTGATCGGGCTTCTCCTTGTTGGATTCAACTCCATCGCAGATACCATGGACGGCCGGGTTGCCCGACACACTGGAAAGGAATCGACGGCGGGGGATTTCCTCGACCATACGTTCGACCGGGTGTCCGATGTTGTTATCCTGAGCGGCATCGCCCTATCGCCCTACAGCAATACCATATTCGGACTGCTTGCAGTGGTATTCGTACTCCTGGCCTCCTATATGGGGACCCAGTCCCAGGCCGTCGGATGCGGAAGGGATTACAAAGGGGTCATGGGCAGGGCGGACAGGATGGTCCTTCTACTGTTCGTCATACCGGTACAGTTCATCATCGAGGCGGGATGGGGCATTCAGGGATGGAGGCTTCTGAATCTCATCGGATCGAACCATTTGGTCACACCACTGGAAATGCTCCTGGGAGCGTTCCTGGTCGGAGGTGCCATAACGGCGTTCACAAGAGGGCTAAGCACATATCGAGAATTGAGGGAAAATGCCCGCCTGGAAAAGGACCGGGAGGGTGCGAGGAGTGGCCGACAGAAAGAGGGGGCGGGGAGAGACCGCTTCCAATGGAAATAATGGTCGACCCTCCACCCGAGAACGCCCTTTTCCCCCCCCCCGCCCTGTGATAAACTATTTATACATTTCTAACCTATATATAAGGTCCCTACGGATGGAAACGATTTTTCATTACGTCGGGTGTTTCCCGGAAAGGGTTAGGTTGAAAACAGAGTGCATCCCATCCCCTCTGACTTATTCTCCCCTGGCCCTTTCACATATTCTTTTCTATTAGCTCACCGTTCATAATGTGATGGCAGAAGGAGATGGATGCACGATCTCACCCCTCGAGGTCAGGAGGAAGGTGTTTCACATACTTCTCGGATGCCACTTCTTCGTACTTCTAAGCTTCATGTTCCAGCTGAGATGGACCTACCTGACCCTTCTTGCATTGGGGCTGGCCCTCTCGTTTCTCCAGGAGAAACGTCCCCTCCCGATCGTCACGGGTATCCTCGGGAGGTTCGACAGGCAGCATGAGGCGCTCCCCGGCAGGGGCATTATCACCTATTTCTCGGGTGTCATGCTCGTATGTTTCATCTTTCCCGAGGAGATAGCGCTTACAGCGATCCTCGCGCTGGCATTTGGCGATCCCTTCGCTTACCTGGTCGGATGCGGAGTGGGCAGGGTCAAGCTCCCGTGGAACCGGAACAAGACGCTGGAGGGGATGCTCGGATTCCTGGGGGCCTCCTCCCTGTTCACGATTATCTACTCCGGAGGCTTCCTGATGATCGTCCCCTGCTTCCTCGCCTCCCTCGTGGAGACCTTCGATCTGAGCAGATGGAGGGTGCTTGATGATAATATTACGGTGGCGCTCACGTTCGGGACCGTGATGTACCTGATCTCACTGCTGTGAGCGATCGGGTTCACCGCCCTGCCCCACCATGGACCTGACATCGAAAAGTATCCTGATCTCCTCGTCGGAGAGGATGCCCATCTCGGTGACTATCTTCATCACTGACCTTCCCGTCAACATGGACTCCTTGGCGATCTCCGCGGCCTTGAGGTATCCTATTCTCCTGTTGAGAAGGGTCGCAAGGGCCGGGTTCTGGAGCGCCCGCTGTGTCAGAGCCTCCTGGTCAGCCTCGATCCCATCTATGCACTTTTCGGAAACGATGGGGAGATAGTTCTTCAGGTACTCGGCGGACCTGAGGGTTATGTTGGCCATCATGGGCATCATCACGTTCAGCTCGAACTGGCCCGCCCCTGCCGCCTGTGTGATGGCTGTCTCGTTCCCGATCACCACGAAGCATATCTGGTTCAGGCATTCCAGTATCACAGGGTTCACCTTTCCGGGCATGATCGACGAGCCCGGCTGTACCGCGGGAAGCGTGATCTCCGAGAGGCCGCTGGTGGGCCCGGAGGACATCAGCCTCAGGTCGTTGGCGATCCTTCCCAGCTCCACGGCGAGCTCCTTGTTCGCCGACGCGACCGAGAGGACCCGGGTCGTGGACTGCATCGCCTCATGGCCGGAGGGATTTGCTGTGAGATGCAGGCCCGTGATCTCCACCAGGTGGTCTATCACCCTCTGCTTGTACTCCGGATGGGTGTTGATTCCGGTGCCCGTCGCCGTCCCCCCAATGGGCAGGACCAGAAGCATCCCGTTCCTGTGAATGAGCTCCTGGTTCACCCTGGCAAGGGCCTCGCCGTATGCCCTGAACTCCTGGCCCAGGGTGACGGGCATCGCATCCTGAAGATGGGTCCTGCCTATCTTGATGACGCCCTTGAACTCCTCACCTTTTCGCAGGAGAGATCGTATGGCGATCTCCACCGATCGGGAGAGCTCCTGGTTCATCCTGTGAACGGCGATATACATCGCCGTTGGAAATGTATCGTTGGTAGATTGGGCCATGTTCACGTGGTCGTTGGGAGATATCACATCGTAACGCCCCCTCCCGTATCCCATCAGCTCCAGCGCGCGGTTTGCGATCACCTCGTTGAGGTTCATGTTGGTTTGGGTGCCGGAACCGGTCTGCCAGACCACCAGAGGGAACTCGTCGTCCAGCTTTCCCTCGATGATCTCATCACACACCTGCATAATCAGGTAGGCTTTTTCCTCGGGGAGTACCCCCAGCTCCAGGTTGGTGGCTGCAGCAGCCTTTTTCAGGTAACCAAAGGCCTGGACAATTTCCTTGGGCATCCGGCCATCGCCAATTTTGAAATTATCTTTTGAACGCTGGGTCTGTGCGCCCCAGTACTTATCGGCGGGTACCTTCACCTCA
>JAGLEG010000222.1 GCA_023145185.1 Thermoplasmata archaeon | reverse complement strand
CGAATTGAGCAGATACAAACCGATCCCCCCTCCCTCACTGTTGCTGTTGTTAATCAGGTTCTCCTCGATCGTTACCCTGTTGCTTCCCTCGAGTAGGACCCCTCCCTCGTTCATGTTCACGGTATTGTTGTAATAGATGATCTTTGAGCTCATATCACCTATTATCGTTCCCCACCAGCCGTTTTGGGTGATATTGCAGTTCTCCACATAACCCCCTATAACATCGCTGAGCTCGATCCCGGTCTCGTAGTTGAAGATCACCGTTGAATTGAGGATCCTCACGTTGCTGGTTCCCTCCACCTGGATGCCCGAGTACCAGTTGTTCACAGTGGTGCAGTTGTCGATCTTGATCTCCGATGATCCCTTGATCAGGATACCCGCCCCTCTAAAGGAGATCGACGATGAATTCAGCATCTTGACGTTTCGGGTGTTGTTGAGGAATAAACCGTTCATCCAATACGATTCACTTCTGGTCGGGCCCAGATCTTTGCCGAAATCCCCGTAGAAGGTACAATTATGGATAACAATGTGATCTGTCGTATTCCCCAGGTATACTGCATCCCCCCGGTTGAACGTATAGATCTCGACGTCATCGAGGATGTAGGGGTCGCCCTCCGTCCCGTTCCCGGTTGTGATATTCAACCCCTTCAGAGCCTGCAGGTCACTGTTGTTGTTTACCCTGATCGGGTTTATCATGGCCCGTGAAGGGCCATTCATCTCGATCTCAAATGAAGTATTTTCCTTGGCTTCACCGATCAAAACCAGCGATGGGACAACGAGGTAGAGAACAAGCATTATGATGCCCGTTCTTCTCAATGTATCAGGTCTCAATTCCACACCTCACCCATCATATGATTAGAGAGTAGATAAGTTTTGGCCAGGCCTGTTCAATACTCTTCTACTTGGGCCTGAGGTGTCCCCATTTCTCCAGAGCCTGAGACAGCTCCGCGCCGTTTTGTGCTTTTTCCTCGAGCGAGATCCCTTCCTTCCAGGCCTCGATAGCCTGCATGGTGGCCTTCGCCCCGGCCCTTGTTCCCTTCGGGTGTCCGTGGATACCTCCGCTGACAAGAAGGACAAGGTCCTTCCCGTAGATGTCCAGAACCTCCGGCACAAGCCCGGGATGGAGGCCGCCCGAGCTCACCGGGAACGAGGACCTGATATGGCCCCAATCCTGCTCCAGGTTCAGGGGTATGTTCTCATCCAGATGGTCCGACCTGAGCAGATCGGCAAGGGCCTTCACCTCCTCCCTGCTTCCAACCAGCTTTCCAACGGCCGTGCCGGTGTGGATCTGATTGACACCCGCAAGTCTCATCAATTTCGCAAGGAACAGCATGGAGATGCCGTGGTGTGGATTCCTTGTGAAGGCGGCGTGCATCGCCCTGTGGGCGTGTATGATCATGCCCGTGTCCTGTACGTGTTCCCTGACGGTCTGGACAGCGGAGAAACCCGCCACCACAACGTCGACCATGCAGTATTTCCAGCCGGCATCATGGAGGATATCGGCCCTCCTCATCATCTCATCCGTTTCGGCCGTGATGTTGACCAGGCCGTCCTTTTTTTCCCCGGTCTCCTTCTCTGCCCTGTTCCTGAAGATCGTCATCTGCTGGACCCTCTTGTCGAACCTGTTGAAGGTCTGGGATGAGAGGTTCTCATCGTCCTTGACCAGGTCAAATCCGCCCATCCACGTCTCGTAGGCCACCTCCGCATGTTCTGATGCAGAGAACCCTATCTTTGGTTTCGGCACGGCCCCGGTCAGCGGCCGGTCATATACCTTGAACATGTCCCTGATCCCATCCATTCCATGGAGGGGGCCCTTGTAGTGTCGAATGTACGACGACGGGAGGCTCACATCTATCAGCCTGAGGTTCCTCACCCCTTTCATTCCGAAGATGTTACCAGCGATCCCCGACATCAGCTGGGGCATGTTCCCCTCCTCCCACAGGTCAAGTGGATATGCGATCTTCACCAGATTTCCACGCATCTCGAACGCCATTGCCTGAAGCGATCTCATCCTCTTGGGCATCCGGTCCAGGGTGGTCCAGGTTCCCGTGGAGCTCTCGGAGGCGATCCTTCCTGCGGATTCGCTGAAGGACATGCCCTCCGGAGGTTCAAAGTAGAACAGCGCGATCAGCTCATCCGGAGAGGGTTTGTGGTCAAGGTCCACGAACTCATCATACCAATCTATCTTCTTCATGGGGATATAGATGTGGGAGAGAATATAAACCTATTCGGTGCCCCTTTGACCCTTCCCCTTCCGGTAGTTGTAGTAGATAACGCCGGCCAGACCGAGGATGATCAATATTATCAACAGCAGGACCCAGGGGACCACTCCTTCATCATCCACTCCTTCGCCGGGCCCCTCCTCCAGCTTCAATTCCCTGAGGTCGTACCTCATCATCTCGAGTTCATAGCCGCCCTGGGCGCCGTCCGTGGGCTCCAGGGGTGCATATACGGCATTTCTCACGGAGACGGGGTTCTCTCCCCCTTCCGGCACCTGGAACTGGACGCTCATGGTGTACTCTATCCTGAGCTCAACGTAATTGGTTCCCTGCAGCGGCCTCTGGACCTTCAATCCCCTTCCGATGATGTCGAAGGTCCATATGCCTGGACCGGAGATGTCGATCTCCGCGGAATCGTCACTACTTCCAATGAGGGAGAGATCGCTCTGATGGTCCACTCTGCCGTCCCCGTTGGTATCTATCGTGAAGGCGAGGTCGGCCACCTCGAAATCTGACAGGTCAATGGTGGAAAAGCTCAGCCTGACGCTTGCATGTGTGGCCCCTTGGGGGACCTCCACCAGTTTTGTCTGATTGACAAGCCCCATGGGATTGCCGGTCTGATCGTTGTACCTGGAATACTCGCCGGACCATCCGGTAACCACCCCGGCCGTCCCGACGATCTCCGTGCCGACCACATCCTGTTCATAGTAGACGTGGATGGCGTCGGCGACCGTCACCTCTTTCCAGGTGCACTGGTCCCTGAGCCTCTGGAGGGTCAGGGCGATCCCAACAGCTCTCCTTGCGTCCACGATACCATATCCCTGAACGTAATCCACCGGTTTCCCCCACCAGCCCGTGGAGTTAGCATCTCCCGCGACGTTCCCGTGCTCGGCGTCCGGGGGCAGGAATTTGGCGGATGCCTCGATGATCCACTCGGCGTCGTGGATGCGGGTAAGGGGGTCGGTGAACCACACTTCCGGGTCCTCTCCGGAGTAATCCTCATGCATGGGTGAGATATCCATGGAGGGGCACGCCTGCCAGAGCAGGGCGACCAGTCCCGCCACGTGCGGCGTGGACATCGACGTGCCGCTTATGGCAAGGTAATATGGATTTGTGTTCCCGCTGAGCCACGTTCCCCCCGAGATCACCGTTCTCCTGGCCGATGTGGACCAGATGGCCCTCCCCGGGGCGCCGATATCCGGATAGGTGTGATTGAGCCCTACCTTGCCCCTTGAGGAGAAATCCGTAACGGCGGACCCATCCCTCTCGTAGGCTGCGACCATGATGGCAACGGGCGTGTTCCCCTGCCCAGAGGTGGTCAGCTCGGCCCCCTCGGGATCGTCCCTCCCGTCGTTTCCTGCAGACCAGGTGGATACGACGTTGTTCTCGAATGTGAGGGCCTCGATCACCTGTACGAGCATAGCCTGTGGATCGTACTCCACCACGGTCGAGTGCCAGGAGTTGGTCACCACCCTGATATTGTCCGGATTGGCGCCGGGGCGTGAATGGTCATATACCCACTCAAGGCTCTGTATGTAGCCATCCTCGGTGGGGGAGCTTCCCTCCTCCGGCAGCGACAGGGTTATCCCTATAAGATTGGCACCGGGTGCCACCCCCCGCCTTGCGCCAGCGGATGCATCGCCGTTTCCCGCCACTGTGCCTGCAACGTGCGTTCCATGTCCGTAATTGGTATCCGAGTTCTCCATCTCGACCCAGTTTCCACCACCGAGAAAGAATACGTTCTTGATCGTCTTGGTCCCGTAATCCAGGTCGGGGTGTCCCGCATCTATGCCAGTATCGACCACGCAGACTGTGACCCCTTTTCCGTCTATCGGGTCTTTCGACCATCCAGGACCCTGGACGATGGTGGACCACACCTGCGTTGCGTTGATCACGTTGGTGCCCATCTCCATGTCCGAGATCACCAGATCGTTGTGTTCGACGTAGGAGACCTCGGGGTTCTCGAGGATCAGATATATCATGGATGTGGGCCCCCTGACCGACAGGGCAGGTACCACGTGAAAGCTCCTCAATATGGAAAAACCGAGCCCCTCCAGAAACAGCTTCTCGGTTCCGTCAAGGTCGTTGTGGAACTGAACGATCAGTTCAATTTCGACCCTCCCATCCTCTGTGGGCCTTTCGAGATCTGCGCTATATCTGGGTAGGGTCCTTTCATCGGGCTGGACGGTGGGATCGAGGCTGGAACCGTCGGATAGCGTGACGGGGAGAAGCAATACCATCGCGACGATAAGAAGGTGGACTAGGCTCTGCTGCCTCATGTTGACGTGGAGGCTATCTAACTCTGATAAACATTTTGGCTGCATATCGACCAATGATCCATTCTCCTGGCGGGAACGTATGCAAATGTGGGCAACGTAACACCATGTTGTTGAGCGTCGAAAACTACCAATTTTGGGACCTCCCGCCGCTTATAATATCTTTCGTAACATTTAAATAGTTATTATATGTTGCCTTGCAATACTTATATATAGTGAAACCCCCCCCGAACAGGGCAGGTCGAGAAAAAACAGGTTGATCACCCGAGTGTGGACGGTCAACAAGGAGTTGAGATCGATGTCTTACAAGGTTCAGATAGAGGAAACGACGAAATGTTCCGAGTGTGGAAGCGAACACCTTATACGGGATTACGAAAGGGGCGAGTTGGTGTGTGGAGATTGTGGGGTCGTGATATCCGAACAGATAATAGATCAGGGCCCGGAGTGGAGGGCCTTTGATTCGGCGCAGAACGAGCAGAGGGCAAGGACAGGGGCGCCGATGACCATGATGATCCATGACAAGGGCCTTTCCACAGAGATCGGTTGGAAGAACAAGGACTCCTACGGGAAGTCCATACCCACAAGGAACAGAGCGCAGATGTACAGGCTCAGAAAGTGGCAGAGGAGGATCAGGGTCTCCAATGCCACCGAGAGAAATCTGGCATTCGCCCTCTCGGAGATGGAGAGGATGTCATCGGGGATCGGCCTTCCCAGGAACGTGAGGGAGTCGGCCGCGTTGATATACAGGGGAGCCGTGAACAAGAACCTGATCCGGGGCAGGTCTATAGAGGGTGTCGTCGCCGCTTCGATCTACGCCGCATGCAGGCAGTGCAACGTACCAAGGACCCTGGATGAGATATCCGCAGCCTCAAGGGTGAACAGGAAGGAGATCGGCAGGACCTACAGGTTCATGGCCAGAGAGCTCAAGATGAAGCTCAATCCCACCTCCCCGCAGGATTACATCTCGAGGTTCTGTTCGGAGCTCAAACTGTCCGGTGAGACCCAGTCGAGGACCCTTGAGATCCTGAAAGAGGCGGACGAGAGAGAGCTCATCTCCGGCAGGGGCCCCACGGGAGTCGCCGCAGCTGCAATTTACATCGCCTCGATCCT
>JAGLEG010000221.1 GCA_023145185.1 Thermoplasmata archaeon | reverse complement strand
AGGATCCTCGCCCTGGGCCTCTCTACCTTCGGCCTCGCCATGGCCTTCAACATCGTCGGCGTTATGTTGATAGATATCACGCCTTTCCTGATACCTGTCGCCCTGTTACTGCTGATATTTCTGCACATATTCAATCTGCTTCTGCAGACGTTGGGCTCATCTGTTCACGCTCTCCGATTGCAGTATGTGGAGTTCTTCGGCCGCTTCTATGAGGGAGGCGGGATCCTTTTCAAGCCCTTCGGCAGGGAGAGGACTTACACAATGGTGGGTGAGGCCCCCACGGAAGGAGGTGGCCGTTGATGTTCACCAGTTCAGATCACGAGGAAATTATCGTAGGAGAAAGGAGGAATACTCCATGAAATGGAAGAATTGTGTGATTGTAGTATTGTTGGCGAGTGCTCTTTTCATCGGTCTGATGTCCCTTCAGGGCGTATCGGCCGAGAGGGAGGCGATCCTGGACCAGGATAACGATGGGATGGATGATACCTGGGAGGCCCAGATGGGCCTTAACAATACGGTCTATGACGCGGACGGGGATCTGGACAGCGATGGCATGACCAATATCGAGGAGTTCCTCTCCTATACAGACCCTGATGATGCCGGGGACTCTGAGGTTGTGAGGGACAACAGGATATTGGTGTTCATAGGGGTGGGGATAACAATGGGCCTGGCAGCGATAATGTCATCGATCGGTATCGGCCTTGCGGGGTCAGGAGCTGCAGGTGTCGCCGCCGAGAGGCCCGATAAGTTCGGTAAACTGATCATATATCAGGCACTTCCAATGACCCAGGGAATATACGGGCTTCTGGTGTCCATTCTGGTGCTCAATTTCACCGGGATGTCGGCAGCACCCAATATCGAGATATTGACCCAACCGTTCATCGGATGGGCTGCGATCGCCATAGGGATCGTTATCGGTCTATCGAGTGTTTCCGCAATTCCTCAGGGTATGACGGCTGCAGCGGCTGCGGCTGCTTTCGGGAGGAACAATGAGGTATTTGCAAAGGGAGTAATATTCACCGTCATGTCAGAGACCATGGCAATTTTCGGTTTCCTTGTGGCGATATTCCTGATACTGGCCTCGGGGATGCTCTGATCGGCAGGTGATCTCCCATGAGCATTGAAGGAATCATTCAGAAGATAGAAGATGAGGCGGGAAAGGAATCCGCTGCCATCCTCAAGGAGGCATCGGATGGTGCCTCTGCCATACTTTCCATGGCTCAGAAGGAGCTCTCCCTCTCCCTTGAGGACCTCGACCGTAAGCTGGTAAGAGAGAAGGGACGGATGAAAAATATCCACCTGTCGGATGGGAAGAGAAAGGCTCGCAAGGCGGTCCTGGAGATGAAGGAGAGCCTGATCATGGATGCCTTCTCGAGCATTCGAAGGAGGATGGGGGAACTGAACGGTGATGACCTATCCAGCCTACTGCTCAGGCTGATGGCCAATGCGAGAGGAGAGGTGGGGCAGGAGGTGACCATATATCCGGTCAGGCAGGAGGACCTCGATGCGGTGAGGGGGGAGGTTGGCATAGGTCCGATCGTCCAGGATACGAAGGATCTGCCCTGGCAGATAACACGCATGAGGAGCAAGGACCTGATCGGCGGCTTCATCGCCATTTCATCCGATGGAAACAGGGTTCTGGACATGTCGTTCAACGGCCTTCTGGAAAGGGATGAAGAGGGGATCAGGGAGATGATCTCGAGGATGCTTTTTTCTGATACGATGGGATAAAGATGGATGTGACAGGGTTATCTGGAGGGGCCATTGCGGCCATATCCGCGTCCGCCGGTTTGATCGGGATCGGAACGATCATTGGCATACGGAAACTGGTCCAGATGGGCCAGTTCAGCTATCATAACGCAAAGATATCGACCCTGGGTAATCCATATGTGAGGAAGGATGAGGTCATGCCCCTGCTTGAGCTCGGGTCCGTATCGGAGGTGATGAAGGTAGTCCGAGGGGATCTCGCCGTCCAGGTTGATATAACCGGTTTTCAGGACGGGGATAGAGAGCTGATGAGGTCCTTCCATAGGTCTATCACGGAGCTTTGGAGGTCGGTTCCGGGGGCCATAGAACCAATGGTCGGATCTTTCATACACAGGCTCGAGGGCGAAGAGGTGAAGAGGCTGTTGAGGCTTCTGGGTGAAAGATCGGACCCCCTCTTTCCCATCGGATCCCTGGATGAGGACCTGGAGCGTTCCATTCTGGGGTCTCATTCGATAGCATCGGCCATTGACCATATCGAGGCCTTGCCATTGGGCAGGATCGGGGATGGATCGAAGGAAGGAGAGGTGAACCTCGTGATGATCGACGATGCGATCGACAGGGGGGTTCTGGATAAGTTCAGGGAGATGGCCGTAAGCTCCTCCTCCACAAAAAGGGGTGCCAGCGCTTTTGCGGATATGGTGGTTGACAGGTACAACCTGTTTACGGTCCTCAGGGGCAAGGCTCGTAATATTCCCAGGGAATCGATATTGAGCTCCATCTACAAACCAACCGGGACCATTGGCATTGCGGACCTTGGGGCTATGTGCGAGTCAACATCGCTCCGTGAGGCAGTGTCTGTTCTTTCCGGCACAAACGTTGAGAAATACCTGCGAGAAGGGATCGAAGGAGGTATTACCGGCCTGGAGATGGGGCTGGACAGGATGCTCCTTGAGGGTTCGATAACACTTTCGGGTCTCTATTTCTCGAACATTGGGCCCACGGTAAGGTTCCTTGTGAGCAGGGAGATGGAGGTCAGGAACCTCAGGACCACACTTCAGGCGGTCTCCTCGGGATGGCCGATCGATAGAGCCAGGAAGATGATGATATTTGAGGAGGTGGATTGATGGGTGGAGGTTTTATCTGCGCTGCAGTTTCAGAGGATGAGGCGCTTGGGCTTGCGCTGGCAGGCGTTCGTGAGATATTGATATGGGGGCCGGGTGAGTCCATATCCAAACTGCAGGAATGGTACAAGGAGATGGTTGACAGGGACTCCGGGGTGATGATCCTTTCGATCGAGTGCACCCAGGGACTGCACGAGGAGCTTTTCAGAAAGAGGAGCGATGGGAGGTTCCTGCCGATAACCGTGACCCTCCCTGGTGAAGGGGAGGATAAAAGGGCAAGCGATCTGATCAAGAGGGCGATCGGAATGGTCTCAAAAGATGATGGGGGAGTGTGAACTATTATGATCTATTTATCGCACGGAGGAGTGACGTATGAACGGTGATAATGATGAGTCCGACAGTGGAATGATCGACATGATCGCGGGCCCGGTCGTCAAGGCCATTGGGATGAGGGGTTCGAAGATGTATGATGTGGTCCTCGTGGGCGATGAGAAGCTCATAGGGGAGATCATAGAACTGGAGGGGGATGAGGCCACCATTCAGGTATACGAGGAGACCGCAGGTATCGTGCCTGGAGAACCTGTCGAGAAGACCGGTGAGCCCCTGTCTGTGGAGCTGGGCCCTGGCCTGATGAGGATGATCTACGATGGGATCCAGAGGCCGCTGGAGGGCATAATGAAGGAGTCGGGGGATTTCATCTCCCGGGGTATCTCG
>JAGLEG010000220.1 GCA_023145185.1 Thermoplasmata archaeon | reverse complement strand
GTGTCCGGATCGTACCAATCCAGGGAGACAATGAACTCACCCCCCCGCTGGATCATATCATTGGACAGGCTGCCGTTCAATGTGGGGATGTTGTTCATTAGCCTGAATGCCCTCTCCACGAGCATATCGTCCCAGCTACCGTTGGTATCCATATACGATAGTGAAACATCGTAGAAGCCTATGGGCGCATCCCAGGGCACGGTGAATTGATAGGTCAGGTTGGCATCGATCGGGCTTCCGCTCACATCGACAAATGTTGGGACATATACCCCCTCATCAGGTCCGGCCATGGTGATCGTGGCCCCGGCCGGGCCCGCAAGCTCATCGATGTCGTCCACGTTGAGGACCATCGACAGTTCCCCGGTTCTGTAAACCTCTGGAGAATCCACATACAGGTCGATCTCGGGTATCGTATTGATGACGATGATCCCATCGTATCTGTTGTTGGATTCGTTGTGGTCCCTGATCCTGTGGTCCGAATTGATCCTGACCGATATGTTGTGCTCTCCTGTGATTCCTCCCCACCTGTTGAGGTCAAGGGAGATATTGAAGCTGCCGTATGCGGGGATGGAGAGCTGGTGGGCGGAGAAGGATTCACCGTCCATTTTCACATAAACGCTGAATACGTCAGTAAAAACATCCGCATCATTTACCAGATTGATCTCAAGCCTGGGTTTGCCATTTTCATCGATCCAGTATGTGATCGGCTCATCCGCGATCCTCGGGTCGGGCCTCAGGTCGATGAACGGGGCGCACTTGGGATCGCCAACCATCACGCCCATCCACGAGGCGAACTGCGACCCGGCGTAGTAGCTCTCTGCAAGGTTGGCTCCCGAATAGTAGTCGGGGAACAGGACGTCCGCGTGGGATATCGCCGAAAGGTACGGCTCGTAAACGTATCCTTTCACTCCGGTCACCCCGTCTCTGATCAGGTCTGCGATGAGCGACTGGCCGTAGGTGGTCCCGTAGTTGAAACTCCTGCCCCCGGTGGAGACGCAGGTCTCAGCAAGTCCACCTGGAACCCAGGTGTTGTGGGGCCTTATCACCCTCAGCTTCATATCATCGAAGTGGACCACCCCATCGCCCAGGAGCTCCACGTAGATCCTCACCTTCACGATGGAGGTGTCGTTCTCCATCCTCCCCTGGGTGAATGTCCAGTCCCTCGTCCCGCTGTAGGTCCTCAGGTTGACCGTTGTTACAACGCCATCTCCATCGTCCAACCCCTCCATCCAGATCTTCACGCCCTGCGAGCTGACCCCTTCCAGCTTCATCCTCCCCTCGAGGATGTACCGATGATCAATGAAGGGGAGAACCCTATCCTGATAGACCAGGAGCGACCCCGATCCATTCCTCTCCAGCTTCACAGACCAGTCGCCGGAGTACGAAACGGTACCGTTTCTGGTGACGTTGCCACCGGCAGTTACATAGGTCCAGGAGCTCGCCTGATCCCCTGTCCCGTACTCGAAGCCGTAATTGGAGACGTGGTTGTAGCTCCAGTTGCCGTCGTTGGAGCCCCATGAATTGTACGCCATAAGGTCAGAAAAGTCGGTCCTGAAGGTCCTGTTCTCATCCAGGAGCGAGGGGTAACCGTTCTGCTTGAACCAGGTGTCTGCGCCCCTCATCCAGTCGTTGCCGATCTT
>JAGLEG010000022.1 GCA_023145185.1 Thermoplasmata archaeon | reverse complement strand
AGAAAAAGGCAGAGCCAAAGGCCAAGGAAGAGGTCACGGAGAAGAAGGCCGACAGTGAGGAGAAAGCTCCCAAGGACGGGGAAAAGCCGGAGACCAAGGAGAAGGCGCCCGAGTCTGAAGAGGAGGATAAGGTGGAGGAAAAGCCCAAAAAGGCCTCAAGGAAGAAGGCCGTAAAAGAAGAGGGCCCTTTTCCCGAGGAGCTGATGTTCGGCAAGTACAATGTTACAGACGTTATCGTTGAAGATCCAGGCCTTGCCCGCCTCATCAACCTCGAGCCGGCACTCGTTCCACATTCAAGTGCCAGACACGCTAACAAACCTTTCTACAAGGCAAAGATATCGATCGTTGAGAGGTTGATCAACGGGATGATGAGGACGGAGAAATACACCGGAAAGAAGACCAAGAGCTACAAGGTTGTATTCGATGCCTTCGAGATCATCCAGAACAGGACAAAGGAGAACCCGATCCAGATACTCGTGAGGGCCATAGAGAACAGCGCCCCCAGGGAGGAGGTCACGAGGCTAAAGTTCGGAGGGATCTCGGTCCCGAAATCCGTGGACTCCTCGCCCTCCAGAAGACTGGACACGGCATTGAGGAATATCTGTGTAGGCACGATCAGGGCATCACACAAGAACAAGAAACACATATCTCAGTGCCTGGCAACGGAACTGCTCGCGGCCTCCAACAGGGATATGCAGAGCTTTGCTGTTTCCAAGAAAGAGGAGCATGAGAGGGTGGCCAAGTCGGCCCACTGATCAATATTGAGGATAATCATATTCAGGAATCCAGAAAACAACCAGGAGAGTTGAAAATGGGACGTCGAGAGGATAATATCCGTGAAGCCCAAAAGCTTATGGATAAACCGGAATTAATACGCAATATAGGGATAGCTGCACATATCGATCACGGAAAGACCACACTTTCCGACAACCTCATAGCGGGTGCGGGCATGATGTCCGAGGAGCTCGCGGGAAAGCAGCTTCTCCTGGATTTCGATGAACAGGAACAGGCCAGGGGCATAACGATCAATGCGGCAAACGCATCCATGGTGCATGAGTACGAGGGCAAAAAAAGCCTTATCAACCTCATCGACACGCCAGGTCACGTGGACTTTGGCGGAGACGTAACCAGGGCGATGAGGGCCGTCGACGGCTGTGTCATCGTCTGCTGCGCCGTCGAGGGGGTCATGCCCCAGACGGAGACCGTCGTGAGGCAGGCCCTGAGGGAAAAGGTGAAGCCCACGCTGTTCATCAACAAGGTGGACAGGCTCATCAACGAGCTCAAGGTAACGCCCGAGGATATGATGGCCAGGTTCGGAAAGATCATCAAACACGTGAACGACCTTATCCAGAAGATGGTCCCCGAGGAGTTCGGCAGCGAGTGGTTCGTAAAACCTGAAGAGGGCACCGTGGTGTTCGGATCGGCCTACCATAACTGGGCCATATCCATCCCGTACATGAAGGAGAAGGGAGTTACGTTCAAGGACATATACGAACATCTCAACAACGGCACCCAGAAGGAGCTTGCGAAGGTCGCTCCGCTCCATAATATCCTCCTGAACATGATCATCAAGCATCTTCCCAATCCCGTCGTAGCTCAGAAGTATCGTATCCCCCACATCTGGCACGGCGATCGGGATTCGGACATAGGAAAAGCGATGACCACATGCGATCCAAATTCCGACCCTGTTCTCATGGTCACAAAGATCATCATCGACCCCCATGCAGGTGAGATCGCGTCTGGAAGTCTCTTTGCAGGCACGATCAAGAGAGGGCAGGAGCTCACCGTCCTTGGAATGCCTGGAATTAACAGGACCCAGGCGGTATCCGTCTCCGTCGGCCCGGACAGGATAACGGTGGACAAGGCTATAGCCGGCAATATCATAGCCGTTGCCGGATTGAAGAACGCGATCGCGGGCTCGACGGTATCCGTCGACCCGGAGATGGAATCCTTCGAGAAGATCGTCCACATATCCGAGCCAGTCGTCACCGTTGCCGTTGAAGCGAAGCACATGAAGGACCTGCCCAAGTTGGTAGAGTGCCTCAGGATGCTCGCCAAGGCGGACCCATCCCTTCGGGTGGAGATCAACAACGAGACCGGAGAACATCTTCTGTCCGGCATGGGAGAGCTGCATCTCGAGATCACCGAATACAGGATCGATCACGAGCACGGGATCGAGATCAACACCTCAGAGCCCATCGTGGTCTACAGGGAGACCATAATGAATTCCTCGGTAAGGGCTTTCGAGGGGAAATCCCCCAATAAGCACAACAGGTTCTACTTCAGGGTGTCCCTCCTGCCCCAGGATGTGATCGATGCCATCAAGAAAGGGGAGATCCCGATGGATGCCAAGATCAAGGAGCCAAAAAAACTGGCAAAACAACTAACGGAGATGGGAATGGCTCCGGAAGATGTCAAACACGTATTCACGATACACGGTGCAAATATATTCTCGAACTGCACCAAGGGCATACAGTATCTCTTTGAAACAAAGGAGCTGCTCATCGACTCCTTCAAGGAGGCCGTCGACAAGGGCCCGAGATCATGGGAGCCCGTGGAGGGCATGCTGGTGAGGCTGATGGATGCAAAGCTCCACGAGGACAACATCCACAGGGGGCCGGGTCAGGTCATACCTGCGGCAAGGTCCGGCATCTACGGTTCAATGGTCGAGGCGGGTACGACGCTTCTTGAGCCAAAGCAGAAGCTGTTCGTCTCCGTACCCCAGGACCTTATGGGCGCTGTCAACAGTCAGCTCAACACCAGAAGATGTACCATCGAGGACATGCCCATGGAGAGGGACCAGGTGACCATCATCGCAAAAGCCCCGGTCTCGGAGCTGTTCGGCTTCGCCGCCTCCATAAGGGGGGCAACCCAGGGGAAGGCGCTCTGGACTACGGAATTCGCTGGTTTCGATCCGATCCCAAGAGAACTTCTCGATAATGTCACAAAAGAGATAAGGACGAGGAAGGGCCTGAAACCAGATCCACCCACAGCCGATTACTATGCAGCATAAGTTACACTATGCGCCAATGTTAAATATAAGGAGCAGTTAAGGGAGAATAATCCTGATTGGAGGAAGAAAAATGGCAACAGAAAAACCGCATATAAATCTGGTTTTCATAGGTCACGTAGACCATGGGAAATCCACATCTGTAGGTAGGGTCCTACTGGACACTGGTCACGTCCAACAGCACCTCATCGACAAGTTCAGAAAGGAGGCCGAGGCAAAAGGCAAGGGCTCCTTCGAGTTCGCGTGGGTCATGGATAACCTGAAAGAGGAGAGAGAGCGCGGTGTGACCATCGATGTGGCGCACAAGAAGTTCACCACTGACAAATACTATTTCACCATCATCGACGCACCTGGCCACAGGGACTTCGTCAAGAACATGATAACCGGCACATCACAGGCCGATGCAGCTGTTCTCGTCGTGGCGGCACCCGAGGGTGTCATGGCCCAGACGAAGGAGCATCTTTTCCTCGCCAAGACCCTTGGTGTGAAGCAGATGATCATCAACGTTAACAAGATGGACGCCACCCAGCCCAAATATTCCGAGGAGAAGTTCAACGCCGTCAAGGAGGAGATCTCCAAGCTACTGGCGATGGTCGGAACCAAGGCAGATGACGTTCAGTTCGTCCCCACATCCGCATTCGTCGGAGACAACGTGGTAAACAAGTCCGACAACCTTCCCTGGTGGAAGGGACCTACCCTGGTAGAGTGCCTCGATAAACTTGAGATCCCCCAGAAGCCCACAAAGCTTCCCCTGAGGATCCCGGTGCAGGACGTCTACTCCATCACCGGTATCGGAACCGTTCCAGTTGGCAGGGTCGAGACAGGCGTGGTGAAGATCGGCGACAAGGTGGTCTTCTCACCCTCAGGCTCAGGCGGCGAGGTAAAATCCATCGAGATGCATCACGAGATGATGGACAGCGCCGAGCCTGGCGACAACATAGGATACAACGTAAGAGGTGTCGGTAAGACCGATATCAGAAGGGGAGATGTCTGCGGACCAATAGGCGGCGCCCCCACCGTTGCGAAGTCCTTTGACGCCCACATAGCCGTGCTTTCCCATCCCTCCGTGATCACCACGGGATATACACCTGTGTTCCACCTTCACACAGCCCAGGTAGCATGCACGTTCATGGAGTTGACCAAGAAGATGGACCCCAGGACCGGACAGGTGAAAGAGGAGAACCCACAGTTCCTCAAGACCGGGGACGTCGCGGTCGTCAAGATCCAGCCTACAAGGCCCCTCGTCATCGAGAAGGCCAAGGAAATACCACAGCTTGGTAGGTTCGCCATCAGAGATATGGGCACCACCGTGGCCGCGGGAATGTGTCTCGACATAGAGAAGAAGGAGTGATTCCGGGAGGAGTTGGATTGGTCGCCAAAGCGAGGATATCACTTACCGGAACCGATGCCCAGAGCATCGACGGCGTATGCGATCAGATCAAGTCCATCTCAGTGAGGACGGGTGTTAACCTTTCTGGCCCGATTCCCCTTCCCACCAAGAGACTTGTGGTCCCCTGTAGAAAGTCACCCGACGGCGAAGGGTCTGAGACCTGGGACCGCTGGGAGATGAGGGTACACAAGAGGCTTATCTATCTCGACGCTGACGACCGGGCACTGAGGTCCCTCATGAGGATCAAGGTACCCGACGGCATAAACATCGAGATCGTTCTGAGATCTTAAGGGGAAGTTCGCTTCCCCTTCATTTGGTATGAAAAATCGACCTATATGAAAACGTTTTGTTTTCATAGCCCCGCACAACAGCATTGTCTAGTTGACTGACTGTTGTGCTGGGTTTCGAAGTCCCGTCGCTTGAATATAGTGACGAAAGGGGCTTACGAAAAACGATGATATCATTTTTCACTCTATGTCGTGATCTTTCGAGAGGAACTCTCGGAAGGTGAGGAAAACCTCCGGTTTTCCGAAAACCGCAGGTTCATGACCGTTTTTTTCTGTTTATAGTGAGCGCTGTAAGTTTATTCAGGGATACATCTCGATCCAATAGTAACTTCGCCCCATTTATTTTTATAAGATTTATAACATGAAATATTTTATTATATATAATTGCACTTTTCATAAACATGGATTCGATCAATATCTTTGTACACATCGATACCGATCCAGATGAGATATGGAATTCAAAGACTTCTTCAAAGAAGCTTCACGGACCTCTCTGGTCATGTTGTTTATAAGCCTGATCTCTTAATGGATAGTAAGACAGGAAACAGTTCTAAAATGCCACTACCTCCAACCGGCGAAGGGAGAAAGTTCAAGAAATAGGTGAAGGGACCAATAACCCCTGGTTTCAGTGCTCATTTCGGTTTGGGTATATTTTTATCTAAACAGGATGATCTGTGAAAAGATGATGAGAGGGTGCGATTGGTGAGATCATGACACAATTAATGAAAAACAAGGTGAGCAAATGAACAACAGAGACCTTGAAAAACGAGAAACAGATTTCATCCTGTACACCTCAAATGATGGGGACATAAATGTTGAAGTTATATTGAAAGATGAAACCGTCTGGCTCACCCAGAAAGCCATGGCCGGACTGTTTGGAGTAAAGGTACCTGCTATAAGCAAACATCTAACAAACATCTACGAAACAGGGGAGTTGAGGAAAGAGGCAACTATTTCCATTTTGGAAACAGTTCAAAAAGAAGGAGATAGAAAGGTACTCCGTAAAATGGAAGTTTACAACCTCGATGCCATTATCGCGGTCGGCTATCGTGTCAACTCCTATCAGGCCACCCAATTCCGTATCTGGGCCACAAGAACACTGAAAGAGTACATCATCAAGGGATTTGTCCTGGATGATGAACGACTCAAGAACGGTATGAGAATATTTGGAAAGGATTATTTCGAAGAGCTGCTTGAACGCATCAGGGAGATACGTGCTAGCGAAAGACGATTTTACCAGAAGATCACAGACATCTATGCTCTTTCAGCCGATTATGATAAAGATTCGCCCCTTACAAAGGATCTTTTCGCAACTGTTCAGAACGGGCTTCATTGGGCAATTACCGGAAAGACCGCTGCCGAGATAATCTACTCCTCTGCAGATGCTACAAAGATCTATATGGGACTTACAAGCTGGAAACATGCACCGGATGAAAAGATATTGAGATCGGATGTAACAGTCGCAAAAAACTATCTGAACAAGACTCATATCAAAGAATTGAACCGAATTGTGTCAGCTTACCTTGATCTTGCCGAGGTCCGAGCCGAAAAACAGATAGTTACCAGGATGGAAGATTGGATTGATTTCTTTCATGACTTTCTGAAACTTTCAAATTATCCAATTCTTGAGGACAAAGGTGGGATAAGTGCACTTGAAGCAAAGATCAAAGCTGAAAAGGAATATGAAAACTACAGAAATATCCAGGATAACGATTATATCTCAGATTTTGACAGGGAAATAATGAGGATCAAAGGAAATAATTAAAGTGAAAAAGGATGCTCGAATTTACATTTATAGTCACGAACCTATTATCTTGAACTTATCTGTTCGTGATCTATGTGTCATAGTCACGGACTTATTATCTCGATTATATCTGTTCGTGATCTATATGTCAAATACGACCTGAAGAGTATCAAAGGCCAAGTATTCGACAATAAATACGTTTTGGAAAGTATTAAAGGTTAAGTATTTGACTATATATTCACATCACTGGCCCATACGCATCTGTCCTCGGTTCGTGAGCTCTTCTGCCCAGGGTAGCAGCAGGTATAGATTCGTTGATACAGAAAATGGAAGGGATGATTCCCCAAAACCGAGAATTTGATTGATTGAGATATTTCCCAAGAATCCAACCTAACTTTGACATATGAGTAATAATTATGTGTCAAAGTGAGGCCTCTCCCAACATTGACCG
>JAGLEG010000219.1 GCA_023145185.1 Thermoplasmata archaeon | reverse complement strand
GGATCCGTCAAAGTTGGGATACAGCAGGGCCAAATTATTTTTTCGTAAACGTAAACTAACTTACTGTAACAACGATTACGTTCTGGAGTAGGCTGTGAACTGGAACTTGGGATGCCGAATCATGAATACGATGGAAGATGGGCTATTGGAAGCGTTTTCACTCCTTTCCGTCGAAGGGTTTTTGAGGTATTGATCGAGAATTAAACCTCATGATGCTTATTATTATGGAAATATTTAATAGTCGTTGTAATTGATATGGAGTTCAATGAGGCTCGCCAGATGGAGTTTAGCAGGGATATTGATCATACTGATCTCGGTCAATGTCAATGCGGCACCACATCATGTGAACTACGATGATGTGGATGCCAATATCTCCATAATATTATCTTACGTTCAGAACGCAATGGATGAGATCAACCTCACCTTCGAGGCGATGCTGTCGGATGATCCCGCCAATGCCACCGTTCATGGGGAGCACTTCATCGACAGCGTAAAAAGAGTTAATGAAACGCTGGAGATGATCCCCGTATCGGTGGATTCATACCAAACTCTTCTATCGTTTCAACTGAGTTTTTCCAGATTTGAGACCAACTTCTCGCTTGTTCTATCCGGTTACACGATGGTAATCGGATCACTTGAGGTATTCGAAAGTTATGATGTTTCTGTATGGGTCCTCTCATCTCTTGGAGAGAACCTGACCTCCGTGGATGGGGCCATAGACGAATACGAAGAGGGGTTTGCCATCCTCGATGAACGTGTAACGGCCATGAGAGATGATCTGGAAGCCCTTGGGTCATCCGGTTTGAACGTGGAGGAACAGATGGACCTCTCCTCCGGGATCATTGGCTACATGGATCTGAACTATCATGCCCTGGAGAGAGAAGATGTCGCGGATGAACTGGTCTCGCACCTGGTACCGGAGTGGTCTGACGGCCTGAGGAGTCTGGTCGATGAAAGGGATGTGGACGATGAATTGGCTGAAAGGCTGATGATCCTGGACCTCGTCGTCCCGACGTTGTCCCCGGAGATGTTGGAGCTGTTGGGAGAACGAATGGACCTGCTGAAGGCCGTGGACGTGAATATTGCGCAATTTCACGACAATCAGACCAGGTTTCTGTTAGCCATTGAGGCACTGGTGAACGTAACGATCAGACCGGTGTCGGACCAGTACGACCTCTTCAACTCCACCAGGAACGCCTACGAGGAAATGGAGGGGAAACTGGAGCAGCAGTGGATGTTCCTGAAGGAGATAGACCCTATCAACGGGGATGTCATCCGTGGGGACCTTACAGCGTTGGAAGAACTGCTTGGTTCATACCGGGAGAGGCTTGATAACATCACTCTTCTGATCGATCAGTTGAACAAGCTTGCGGGATTGATCTCACTTACCCTGGAACGAAACGCGATCCCCGCTGATGGTGACTTGAATGGGCAGATATCTTTCGGTGAGATGAGGAACCTCACAATGCCCCTTGAGATGTTCTCCGCGATGGATGAGATGGTGGAGCTGCATGATGTGATCGAGAACGAGCTTTCAAGCATGGGAAGTCCGTGGAGGGATGAGGTCGATCCACTCTTCTTTTCACTTTCAGACGGTATCGATCTAACATCGAGGTTCTCCATCGATCACGATATATTGGTGACACACCTGGTAAATATCACATTCATCAACGAGACGGAGGTGATCCTTCAGGATGAGGGCCATCTTCTGAGCGCCATCTCCAACTTCAACAGGATGAACGGCACCATTTCTGAACTGGAGAGCCAGCTGAACGTGATATACGGTCTTGAGCTGGAGGTCAATATCTCCGTTCTGGAGCCGTTGTCCCTGCTCCTGGGCCAATACAAGGAGCTGCTTGAAAGATTGGCAGGGGATATGAACATATCAGGCCTCTTTCTCTCATTTGATGACGATGTCAAACCCTATGATTCTACTCTTCTCCTGAACGTGCTGTATCTTCACAGGGACCCTTTCGGGAAGGTGAGCTATTCGGATGACGATATCATATCGTTCTTTCTGGACAACGTTTCACTGATGGAGATCTTTACCAGCAGTGGATCGGCAAGTGGTGTGGTCCCGATCACCAGGGACATGGCGCTGGGAGATCACCAGATCAACGTATCCGTGAACTCATCCACGTATGGTGAAATAGTGGTCAGCAGGGTCTTTACGGTCAGGAAGATCCTTACTGATATGGTCCTGACCTCTTCTTCATACGACGTCGATCTCAACGAGGAGGTGAACATCCATGTATCTGTCAGGGATGAGTTCAACAGGGATGTCAAGGGTACTATCTTGCTTGATGGGAAGGAGATGGAGATTGATGGGACGATCGGCCTGGATCATTTGTTTTCAACATACGGAAATCATTCGATCGTTGGCAATTTCTCCGGTGAAGAGTACTATTTCAATTCAAGCGATGAGTTGATGGTAACGGTAAGGGACGACCCGGTCCTGTCTCTCTTTCTGGAGAACAACACCATCGAGATCGGAGAGATGATCGTCGGTGAGCTTGTTGTGGAGAAAGGAGAGGGCCTTGTGGAGTTCGCAACAGGTGAGATGATCATACCGCTGGGGTTTGCCTCCAATACATCTGAATTTTCATTTTCGTTGAATTCATCACTTCTCGGCCTGGGGTCACATCGTGTTCAGGCCTCTCTTACCGGTTCCGGGTCCTGGGTCCGGGATGGTGTGAGCCCATACGTGACCATTCTGATCATCGAGAA
>JAGLEG010000218.1 GCA_023145185.1 Thermoplasmata archaeon | reverse complement strand
TCCAGAAGTACATTATCAGCAGTGCACTGCCCATGATCAGGAACGCAGCCGCGATGATCAGCCAGTGCCACGGCACATCCTTCTCGCCGATCTCCCACTCCACCTCGTAATCGACCAGGGTGGCCCTCTGGTTCAGGACCTCCTCGGTGGACATGGTGGAATCACGGTACAGGGCGATCACAACGTAGTAGTCATCGTGATCTCCGAGAGTGATGGAGCCGTCGAAGGAGGTGACATTCCTCCTTGAGAAGGGGCTCACCACCTGGAACGTCGTGTTCTGATCCGGGACACCCTCGCCGGACTTGATGGCCTCGAGGTCCACCTCCTCGCTCTCGATCCACGCGGACCTCGCCTCCTCTCCCTTGAGAAGGAACACCGAGATCGGGTACTCGGTGGCCCCTGTCCGAACGGTTATCCTGACGTTATCCCCTGAATCAAATCGTATCTCGACCTCCTCGTAGTGGTCGATATCCACGATAGCCGTCTCTGCATGTACCTCCCCGGAGGCCATGGGTATCATCGACCCCATGATGATGATCGAGGCGATCAACAACATGGGAGTTCTCCAGCTGGTCATGGACACTAATCATTACGACCCTCTCTTAAGTTTTTTGGCTCACCCTGGGATATCAGGGGGTGAAAAACGACAGTATGATGAAAACTAATTAATATCCCGGTGAGGAATGTATTCACGGTGATCAAATGCCCGAGGTCGTGGATGTGCACAAGAAGAAGCTTACCCTGGACGACAGATACAAGAAGAACATAGTGTCCCTGATCAACGACCAGTACTTTGCCCTGGCCTGGTTCGAGGGACAATACAAACCCCACAGGCACAACGTGGACGAGTTCCTCTACGTGATAGAAGGACACCTATCCCTCGATGTGGAAGGGAAGATATTCGAGCTCGAACCTGGATGTGGGATCAACATAAAGGCCGGAGAGATCCACTCCAACAGGTCGGACCACAAGACTCTGGTAGCGGTGTTCGAACCGCAGGGCACCCAGATAGAGTACGTGTAGGCGGAACGGGAATATTCAATCCAAATATTTTTCCGTGAGGAGCCCATTGCACGCTCGTTCCATCAAGGCAGTGGTGATCATGGACCCAACCGATATTCCCGCAAGGCTGACGGCGCTTAGAGAGATTATGAAAGAGGAGGGCGTGCAGGCGTACCTCGTTCCAAGCACGGACCCGCATCAGAGCGAGTACCTGCCGGAGTGCTGGAAGAGGAGGATGTGGATCAGTGGGTTCACGGGCTCCGCCGGCGACGTGGTGGTCACGCTGGATAGCGGCGGCCTCTGGACGGACGGCAGGTACTTCCTCCAGGCCGAGGAGCAGCTCGCTGGCTCCGGGATAGACCTGTACAAGATGATGACGACGGGTTTTCCCAAACTTGAGGAGTGGGTGGCGGATACGCTGAAGGAGGGGGAGAAGCTGGGCATCGACCCCCGACTGCTATCATTGGATGGGGCACACACCCTGGAAAAAAAGCTCAGGGAGAAGGGCGTTCTCATCAAGTACGTACAAGATAACCTCATCGATCGGCTGTGGGAGGATCAACCGTCCCCCTCGAAGGACCCTGTCAGGGTACTGGACGATGCCCTCACCGGGGAGAACGTCGCGGACAAACTGACAAGGATCAGGGAGAAGATGGGAGGGCCTGGATGCTCCGCACACATCCTTTCCGCGCTGGATACCATCGCGTGGACATTCAACCTCAGGGGCGCCGACATCGAATTCAATCCGGTTTTCATCTCGTATGCGGTGATAGAGAAGGAGAAGGCCCACCTCTTTATCGACACGGGTAAGATAACAGACGAGGTGAGGAGGCACCTGGGAAATCTGGTGGAGGTCCATCCCTATGAGGATATCAAAGGCCATCTGGAGGGCCTCTCAGGCAGGGAGATCAAGATATGGATAGATCCCAAGACGGTGAATAAATGGATCATGCTCCTCCTGAAGGGGAAGGCGAAGTTCCACAGGGAGAGGAGCCCCGTGACCGATTTCAAGTCCAGGAAGAACGGGACCGAGCTCCAGGGAATGAGGGATTGCCAGGTCGTTGACGGAGTGGCCATGGTGAGGTTCCTGAAGTGGCTGGAGGGGGCCGTACCCGGGGGAGGAGTGACCGAGATCTCCGCATCGGATAAACTGGAGGCATTCAGGGCAGAGGGGGATAAATTCGTCGGCCTGAGCTTCTCCACGATCTCCGGATACAGGGGCCATGGCGCGATCATACACTACACTGCATCGGCAGAGAGCGACGTTGAGCTGAAAGCCGAGGGGATCTACCTCGTCGATTCGGGAGGGCAGTACCTCAACGGCACCACCGACATCACAAGGACCATGACCCTTGGAAAACCGACGGACGAGGAGAGGGAGATGTTCACAAGGGTCCTCAAGGGACACATCGACCTTGCAATGCTCAGGTTCCCCAAGGGGTTCTGCGGCAAACAGCTGGAGCTCCCCGCCAGGGCCTCCCTCTGGAAGGTGGGAAAGAACTACAATCACGGTACGGGGCACGGGGTGGGACATTTCCTCAACGTCCACGAGGGGCCCATGATGATCTCTCCAAGGGACCAGGGGGTCCCGCTGGAGGTGGGAAATGTCCTCTCCAACGAGCCGGGATATTACAAACCGGACGGGTACGGCATCCGTATAGAGAACCTGATCGCCTGCGTGAAGGATGAGGAGTTCTCCACGGATGACCTGACCTGGCTCTCCTTCGAAACGATCACGCTCTGCCCCATAGACCTGGAGCTCGTTGAACCCTCGATGCTAACCGCCGAGGAGAGGGAGTGGTTCAACTCGTATCACGCCGAGGTGTACGGGACGCTCTCCCCGCATCTGGACGATGCGCACAGGGAGTGGTTGAAGAGCCGAACCAGGACAATATGATCGGACCTCAGGCCGACCTACCTACAGATACCGGATGCAGCTTCTTGTAGCGATCCAGAAGCTCCTAGGACCCGGCGCCGCACCCTATGACCGTTTTGATGCCCCTCTCCACCTTGGAGTCGAGGATGTAGACGTTCTCCTTGGGCAGGTGCATGATGTTCCCCGATGTCGGATTCGGGCCCGTGGGTATGAACACGGTGGTCACCCCCGGGTATCGATCGTCGGTTATGAACGCGGTGACCAGGGTGTCGTTGCCGTACGGCCGGACGAGCGCGACCGAGCTGAAGGTGGTCTGCTTGCTGTCGGCAAAATGTTCAACCAGGTCCTTCACGGTGATGTAACCAGGAAACCTCATCAGGAGCTCCTTCTCTACTACGTTACGAAAGAAGGACCCGATCCTGGTCTCCACAACAAGTCCGATAAGGAAACATACGGCGATGATCAATGCGAGTGTGGCCAGCTTTGCAAGCAGGTCGCTCAGGCCGAAACCCAGTGTTATCAGATGCGCTATCGGCTCGATATTGTTGTTAATGAGGTTGAAGAGCCAGATGAACACAACGGCCATGATGACTCCGGGCAGTACCACGACGACGCCTCCGATGAAGGCCGTCTTGAGGAATTCTGAAAATCTTCCCATTCTTTGTCCCCCTTTCCCGTGATAATCAACGACCCCTTTGATAATCGTTTTGATTTCCGGACCTTCACCAAATACTGGTCATCGTCAAATCATTTGGTGAAGGAACAAGTTCAAATCCGTTGTCACTCGTTATTCTATTTTTAATATTATTCTGATTGAAATCAATAGAATATGTGCGAGGGACCGGCAGATGACCAGAAATGATGATGTAAAATAACTACCGTTTCTGGTCAAGCCAATGCTGAGAGCATGTTTAAATGGTCCTCTCAACTTAGACATTGTTGTAATGCGAGGGACCGGACCTTTCAAAAAGTCAATAAGCGATGAGATTCGATTTTGAAAGGTGAGGCGAAAAACGGCAGTAAACATCAGTAAACTTTTTTCGCCGTATGAAAGCATTTTTTAGCACTTCTTTCCAAAGAAAAAAAATAAGCAGCATAAGGAAAGAAGTGCGAGGGACCGGATTTGTCCTGGGAAAATCA